>NZGF01000009.1 GCA_002690915.1 Crocinitomicaceae bacterium | reverse complement strand
GCGGGCCTTTTCATTGGGTTCTTGGACGAATCAGTCGCGGCGGCCTAAAAGCCTAAGTAAAAACAAAAAGAGGTTGACGAAATCCAGGTACAGACTTGTCGCGCCGAGGATGGCCAGCTTCGAACTGGTTTCTGAACCATATTCCGTGCCCGCCGCAATGCGCTTGAGCTTTTGGGTGTCGTAAGCAATCAAGCCCGTAAAAACCAATACTCCGCCAACACTGATGATGTAGTCCAACGAAGGCGAGCCGATAAACCAATTGACGAAACTAGCGATAATGATACCGATGAGCGCCATCATCAAAAGGCTACCAAAGCGCGTCAAATCGGTTTGTGTCGTGTAACCAAGGATCGCCATTACCGCGAAAGTGGCTGCTGTAATCATGAATACCTGTGCGATACTCGACATGGCATATACGAGAAATACGCTACTCAACGAGACGCCCATGACCGCGCTGAATGCAATAAATAGCATCGTCAAACCTGTGCTTGACCAGCGCTGAAAGCCCATATTCATGGCAAGGATGAAGCCCAGAGGAGCCAACATCACAACCCATCCCAATCCACTCATGGCACCCGTCTCGGTGTTAAAAAGCTGCAGGATGAAACCGGATTCTACCGTGTAGTACGCCGCTGTTGCGGTGACGACCAACCCGGCGACCATCCAACTGAAAACATTAGCGATAAAACGCGAGACCACAGATTCGTCCTGGATGAGCGCATCATCAAAAATTCGAGGCGATTCAAATTCGTTCATGGCACAAATGTGGGAAGAAAAGCTGCTTGGTTCGCCCTCCCATTTCGCCAAAAATTCCTGCAGGCGGAACGTATGGCCTATGAAACGTGGATGAGGCTCGACCACAACTCGTGCGGTACTTCACCGCTGAATTGGCTGTCAGGAGCTAAAATAACGGAGACAGCGTCGTGCGAATGGAGGGACTCTTGGTGCGAGCAAATGACCCGGAAATCTTTGATGCGGTCGTCCTCGATCAATTGCTCGTAAAGCAGACGTGCCGCGTCTTCCACAAACTTCAAGTAAGCCCCATTGAGTTCGGCGAAGGCCATTTCGTCCTCTCGCTTCACAATGACCTGAGTCTCGGTCTTCAAAGCCGACTCGCAGATTTCCTGCAAGTCCTCAATCCATACAATGTCATCGACTTCTACCGAAATGCGCGCCACGGAACGCTGGGAATGCGGAACAGATGACTTGCCGCGGCTTTTGCGCGCGTGTTCAGACAACTCGTACGAACAAGGACAAGCCGAAGAGTAGACAAAATCGAAGTGAATCAGCTTCTTCAGCGTCCCGGTTTTATCCAAATCGCCCTCCAATGTCACATCGTAATACTGATAACCTTCATTCGCTGAGCGCAAAGACGGTTTCATAATGGGATAAGAAAACTTCAATGCCACCTTTGAATCAAACGCGTCGAGTTTTTCTTGGTAGGTGTTCAAGACAGCCTCGAGCTGGTCCATGGTAAAGGCATTGTCCTTGAAGTCGTAGAACGAACGCATGATCCGAGACATGTTAATGCCCTTCTTATGTGCTTCCAATGACACAGTACCTGTCACCTTCGTCTCCAAGACAATCGAATCGTCATCACGGGTCTTGTACTTGAGGGGCAACCTGAAGTTGTGTATACCGACCTGCTGAATTTCCACGGCAGCGCCTTGTATAAGCGAAGTCGGACCATTTTGCAGGTCGGGGAACTGTTCAATATCTGCTGCTGTTGGGCGGTACTCTGAGTCGTATTCCATTATAAGTCTCCATAGTAGTCCGCATAGTTATTCTCTGTTTCATAGAGGCGGACACGTTCGAGAGTACAACCGTTCTCCTGGATGATTGGTTCAAGCTGTTCCCAAATTCCGATGACCAAATTCTCAATCGAGCTTTGTTTTCCCATCATCCACGGCACATCCAAATTTAGATTCTTGTGGTCCAAAGGCTCCTCGACCTTATCCTTAATGATGGCCTTCAAATTCGAAAAGTTGATGAAGTAGCCCGTGGCTTCGTCGACTTCACCGCGCACGGTGACAAACACCTCGTAATTATGCCCGTGCCAATTGGGGTTGGCACATTTGCCGAACACCTCGAAGTTCTTCTCTGTGTCCCAGGCATCGTTCCAAAGGCGGTGCGCTGCACTGAAGCGCGCTCGGCGGGTGATGGTGACTTGTTTCATCGGTATCGGCTTCAAAGATACGCCATGGACCTTTCTTACCTTTAGCGCATGATCGTCATAACAGGTTCTGCAGGGTTCATTGGAAGCGCATTGGCTGCGCGGTTGAATGAAGCGCGATTTTTTGATTTGGTATTGGTGGACGACTTCAGCCGAGTCGACAAGGCGCCCAATCACAACAAGTTGACATGCACCGAGCGCGTCGACCGCTTGGCGTTTTTTGATTGGCTCGAGGTCAACGAAAACCAGGTGCAATTCATCTTCCACCTCGGGGCACGCACCGATACCACGGAGCAGGACCGCTCCATTTTTGATGATTTGAATGTATCGTACAGCGAGAGGGTCTGGAATGCCTGTGTCCAATACGGTTTGCCCCTGGTCTACGCTTCCTCAGCGGCTACCTACGGAGCTGGCGAACACGGGTACAAAGACGACCACGGCATCGTGGAATCCCTCACGCCATTGAACCCTTATGGCGAATCGAAAAACGACTTCGACCGCTGGGCGTTGGCTCAGGCCGCCGAAGGACACTCCCCTTACTTCTGGGCCGGTTTGAAATTCTTCAATGTCTTCGGTCCCAATGAGTACCACAAAGGCCGCATGGCAAGTGTGGTCTTTCATACGTTCAATCAAGTTAGAGGAACCGGCGGCATGAAACTATTCCGGTCGCATAGGCCTGATTACCCGGATGGAGGGCAGACCCGTGACTTTATTTATGTCAAGGATGTGGCTGAGGTATGTTACTTCCTAATGCACCACCGCAAACACAGTTCCAACGGATTGTACAACCTGGGCACAGGAAACGCACGGACATTCCTCGATTTGGCAAATGCCACGTTCCACGCCATGGGGCATGCCTCCAACGTAAGTTTCATTGATACGCCAGAGGACATCCGAGGTACTTACCAATACTTCACTGAAGCGGACATGTCCAAGCTGCGCAGCATCGGATACAACCGCGAATTCCACACCTTGGAAGCGGCCATCGAAGACTACGTTCAAAATTACCTGGCCAGCGGAGCACGGTGGGGTTCGCCAGCGTGAGGAAACTCACGATTCAGCAAGGCGCTCGCTGAGAGCGTCAAGCTTGGCCTTCACGCTGTACAAGCGCTCCAAGAGCTGATCCTTTTCCACCCCCGTTTCAATCGACGATGAAGCTTCAGCAGCCATCTCCGCCGCTACATCCTTCCGCTTCTGTAGAGCCTTACGAGCTCCGTCAATGGTATAGCCTTGGCCCTTGACTAGCCATGCAATCTGTTGAATCAACTCTTTATCGGAAGCGGTATAGAAACGCTTGCCGCGGGCATTCGTTCGGGGACTCAATGGCGCAAACTCTTTCTCCCAGTAGCGAAGTTGCGATGCGTTTAAGCCCAACTCGTTGGCCACCTCTGTGATGGTGAAATAGCGCTTCTCGATGGGCTTATTCAGGGGCATGGACGTTGATGAGACCGTTCAAACGAATGTAGTATAATTTCGAACATGTTCAAAATGAACTATCTACACAACACAGAATGGACTTCCAGCTCAATCAAATGACTGATTCGAACTGGCTGATTGCTTGAGCATCTCCTCGTATTGTATCGGGGTCAAATCGTTGAAATAGTACTGAGCCGGGTTGACCTTTCGCCCGTCCTTGTGGACTTCGTAATGGAGGTGTGGCGCTACCGAGGTGCCTGTTGATCCGATTAGACCAATGACTTCTCCGCGCTTAACCTTTTGGCCTTTGCGAACAAGAACCTTGCTCATGTGGGCGTAAAGGGTCTCGTAGCCGAATCCGTGGCGAATGATCACGTGACGACCAAATCCGTTCCAAGTGCGCTTTGCGAGGATGACTTCTCCGTCCCCGGTCGCAAAAATCTCCGTACCCGTTGGCGCGGAAAAGTCCATGCCGTAGTGCATCTTTCGCACCTTGTATATCGGATGGATGCGGTAGCCGTATCCACTAGCCATACGCTTCAAATCTTCATTGCGCACCGGCTGAATGGCCGGGATGGACTTCAGCAATTCGGTTTGGTTCTTCGCCAAATCCAGAACATCCTGAAACGAACGGCTCTGGGCCACCAATTTGCGCTGCAATTCAGCCAACCGCTCCTCGGCTGAGATGACGGCCTCGCTGTGGTTGTAACCCCGAAGCACACGGCTGCGATCAATGCCCCCTATGCCAGGGTTGCGCAGGTGACTCGGGTATGACTCCACCCCGAAGATGGAACGGTAGATGGCGTCGTCGCGGCCCGAGATATCCTCAAGGATAACGGCCATATCCTGCATGTCCTCGTCCATTTTGCCCAAGCGATCTTCCAGGAAGGCAATCTCCCGGCGCTGAGCGCGATTGGTTGGGCTTTCGAAGTAGGTGTCAAAAATGTAGATACTGCCAAATGAAATCAGCGCCAACACCCCGACTCGCTTGACAGCAAAAAGCACATAATCCCGGAGTTCGTAGGGAACTTGCTCCATACGCAGCGTCTGCTCGTTGTACCGGATTTTGTGAAAGCGCTTCGCCATTACCATGCAAATGTGCAAACTTATTTCAGAGCCCCACGAATTTGGGCGAGCCTTTTGTAGATTTTTGCGTTGTATAACCTTAAAAAACGGGCTACATCCCCCTGACAATGGAATCAAAACTCATTCGCGAGCGCTTCCTCGAATTCTTCGCCTCGAAAGGCCACGAAATTGTTCCATCAGCTCCCATGGTCATTAAAGATGATCCAACGCTGATGTTTAACAACGCAGGGATGAATCCGTTCAAAGACCTCTTTTTGGGCAACAGTCAGGTGGTGCACTCGCGGATTGCTGACACCCAAAAATGCCTGCGCGTCAGCGGCAAGCACAACGACTTAGAAGAGGTAGGGGTTGACACCTACCACCACACCATGTTCGAGATGCTAGGTAATTGGTCGTTTGGTGATTACTTCAAGCAAGAGGCCATCGACTGGGCCTGGGAGCTGCTCACGGATGTCTATGATTTGGATAAAGACCGGTTGTATGTGACCGTCTTCGAAGGCGATGCCGGCGATGGGTTGGAGGCGGATGACGAAGCCAAGGGCATCTGGTCCAACTGGGTACCCGAAGACCGCATATTGTTGGCTTCGAAGAAGGACAACTTCTGGGAAATGGGGGAAATCGGGCCCTGCGGTCCTTGTTCCGAGATTCATATTGACCTACGCGACGACGCTGAACGCGCTGCAACACCCGGTGCCTCGCTGGTAAATGCAGACCACCCTCAAGTGGTGGAAATCTGGAACCTCGTTTTCATGCAGTTCAACCGCATGGCCGACGGCTCGTTAGTGCCACTGCCTAGCAAGCACATCGATACGGGAATGGGTTTTGAACGCCTGGCCATGGCCATGCAGGGCAAAAAGTCAAACTACGACACCGATGTCTTCCGGCCTTTGCTGGACCGCGTCGCCGAACTCAGCGGCAAGACCTACGGCCAGACTGACAATAAACCAGACGTGGCATTCCGTGTCATCTCCGACCACATCCGTGCAGTTGCCTTCAGCATCGCGGACGGCCAACTCCCATCCAACACGGGCGCGGGATACGTCATACGCCGCATCTTGCGCCGTGCCATCCGTTACGGTTACTCCTTCTTGGATCTAAGCGAACCCTTCATGCACACCCTAGTCCCGACACTTGCCGGTCAAATGGGCACTGCATTCCCAGAATTAAACGCGCAACAGCAGCTGATTGAACGGGTCATTCTGGAAGAGGAGGAATCCTTCCTGCGCACCCTAGCTAAAGGCATAGAACGCTTAGAAGCGCGTTTGGAGGAATTAAATGGTACCAAATTTCTACCTGGCGATGTGGTCTTCGAATTGTACGACACCTTCGGCTTCCCGATGGATTTGACGGCATTGATGGCCGGCGAACAAGGCGTAGAAGTGGATGAGGCCGGATTCGAAAAGGCCATGGAAGAAACCAAGGCCCGAAGCCGCGCTGCGGGTAAACTCAGCACCGATGATTGGGTCAATGTCCACGCCGACGTAGAGGCGACTTTTGTGGGCTATGACGTTTGCGAAGCGGAGTGTCGCATCTTGCGTTACCGAGAAGTCAAAGCCAAAAACAAGCAATTTTACCAGGTGGTTCTCGATACCAGCCCGTTTTATCCCGAAGGTGGTGGGCAAGTCGGCGACGCCGGTACCCTGACGGCACCTGGTGGAAGCGTTGCGGTTTTCGATACCAAAAAAGAAAATAACCTCATCGTTCATTTCGTGAACGAATTGCCGGCTGACGTGAACGCCACGTTCATTGCACGCGTCAAGGGGTCCCGCCGCAACGACACCCAACGCAACCACACGGCGACTCACCTGGTACACGAGGCGTTACGTGACGTTTTGGGCACGCACGTGGAGCAGAAAGGATCCCTCGTCAAGGCTGAGTCCTTGCGATTTGATTTTTCACACTTTTCGAAAGTCACGGAAGAAGAATTGACAGAAGTCGAGGCTAAGGTGAATTCCAAAATCCTCGCCAATCACCCGCTTGTGGAGCACCGCGCCATCTCTATGGAAGAAGCCCGGGAAAGGGGCGCCATCATGCTCTTCGGAGAGAAGTACGGCGAAGAGGTGCGCATGATCCAGTTTGACTCCTCAAAAGAACTCTGCGGCGGCACGCATGCGCCAGCAACAGGCGCACTGGGCTCATTTCGCATCACCCAAGAGACAGCTGTTGCATCGGGGATTCGGCGCATCGAAGCCATCACAGGCAACGCAGCCCTTCAGACAATGAACTCGGAACGCACCGCGCTGCGGACGATCAAATCACTGCTCAAGGCACCAGTCAACATCGAGAGAGCATTGGAAGACCTTATTGCGAGGCAAACTAGCCTCCAGAAGGAATTGGATACAGTCAAGCAAAAGGAAGCAGCTGCGACCAAGTCCGATCTGGCGAGCAACCTTGACGTCATCAACGGCATCAACACCTTCATCGGTGAAATGCCACTCGACACCGGTGCGATCAAGGACATTGCCTTCCAACTCAAAAACGAAAAAGCACCGTTCTTCGGTGTGTTCGGTTCAAATGTTGGCGGCAAGACGACCCTGACCGTCGCCATCAGCGACGACCTGGTTAGTGGAAAAAACTTGCATGCCGGCAACATCGTACGCAACCTCGCCAAGCATATCCAAGGCGGAGGAGGTGGTCAACCCTTCTTTGCCACTGCAGGCGGAAAAAACCCAGACGGCCTCAGAGCAGCGTTCGATGAAGCCAAGGCCCTCATCTGATGCTCCCCAACCAAAAAGCACCGCTTGGCGGTGCTTTTTCATTTCGAAGGGAGCAGGCTTAGGCCGTTTGTAAGTTGGACACCCCTTCGGAAGACGCGCCATAGACCGGTCCCTCGTACTCCTCCTGCCAGGCCAAGCTCAAATTCAAGACATAAAAAACGTTGAACACCGCCGCAAGAGCGAAATCTGTCATGGTATTCTTCCCAAATGCTTGGGCCAATTCAATGACCGTCTTTAGAAAGAAGTAAACGTTATAAACAGGAACCAAGAATAAGAGTGCATGGACATCAGGTCGGCCCAAAATGCGCATTGCGATGACCACGTTGTAACCGGGCAACAACGCGGCCCAGATGGGCTGCTCACACTTCATGAAAAGTTTACAGTTTGCACCGAGCGCAATGAGGGTTAGAAACATTGTCGCCATTGCGGTTGCTCCGCTGATCTCCATACCAAGTAGTGTATAGTCACTCATGAGATTTAATGTTGCGTTCACTTAAAAGACGTGTCCTCAATACGAAGGTTGCCTTTCAACCGGCACAAAATGAGCGAATTACATTATGAAATCAACGCAAGGCTGTTAATTCACTCAGGCAGATAACCCGCCAAACCTTCGCACCAACCCCCCGTCTATTGCCCTTCCTTTCGGCGTTAGGATGACCAGGCGTTCAACCACATTGCGCAGTTCGCGGATGTTACCTGTCCAGTTGGCAGCTTGCAACAGCTCCATGGCTTCTCTCTCTACTTCGAGAAGTACTTTGCCGTGCTGTTCACAGATAATTTTCAAGAAATGTGACACAAGCAGTGGTACGTCATCTCGACGGTCATTCAAAGCAGGCACGTGGACCGGAATCACGGCCAACCGGTGGTACAAGTCTTCCCGGAAATTACCCTCGGCAATCTCCGTGCGCAGATTCTTGTTCGTCGCTGCGACCACCCGCACGTCTACTTCGATTTCCTTTTCACCACCTACCCGCGAAATTCGATTTTCTTGCAATGCGCGAAGGACCTTGGCCTGAGCTGATGGGCTCATATCACCGACCTCATCGAGGAACAGCGTTCCGCCTTGAGCTTGCTCAAACTTGCCTTTACGTTGCTTCACCGCACTTGTAAAGGCTCCTTTCTCGTGACCAAACAGCTCACTTTCAATCAATTCAGAGGGGATGGCTGCGCAGTTCACCTCGATGAAAGGTGCATCATATCGGGCGCTCAGCTCGTGCAGCTGCCGCGCAACAAGCTCCTTACCCGTGCCATTTTCACCTGTAATCAATACCCGTGCGTCGGAAGGTGCGACAGTGCAAATCAGTTCGACGATCTCTCGAATAGATGGCGCAGCCCCGACTATGGCCGTAGATCGTTCGGATTGAATTTTACGCGTCAGGTTCCTGGTCTCTTCTTCGAGCTGGCCTTGGTCCAAGGCGTGACGCACCGTCAAGAGGATGCGGTTGAGGTCCAGTGGCTTTTGGATAAAATCAAACGCCCCCGCCTTGATGGCTTGAACCGCCGTCTCCACCGTGCCATGGCCACTTATCATGATGACGCGGCCGCTGATTCCCTTTTCCATGAGCAAAGCAAGCACTTCCAGGCCATCCATCTTGGGCATTTTAATGTCACAAAACACCGCATCGAAAGCAAACTTGGTCGCCAACTTGAGGCCTTCCGCACCATCCTCCGCCTCCATGACCTGGTAATTCTCATACTCGAGAATTTCCTTTAAGCTCGCTCGGATAGGCGCTTCATCGTCAATGATGAGAATTTTGGGAGACTTCTTCATGGTCAATTCGTTTAATCGTTTGGACCGTTGCAAAGATGCTGCCAAACTGCATCCATCAATCCTTCGCGCATGGCAAAAGGCGACCGGTAGACGGTGGCAGAGGCTTCCATAATTCTCAGGACATGCATAAGGAGCATGCTGGAAAGTGGAATCATTTTGGCCCGAGCCGGCGCCATGCCCGGGATTTTCAATCGCTGTTCGTACGGCTCGGTCAGCAACTGTCTATGTAAGCGCTGCAAGGCTTGGCGATCAATGGATTCAAGATCCCGTCGTTGCAAATAAGGAACATCGGCATGCGCACCGTTGACGGCTTCAGCGAACGTATCGAACGAGCCGCTGCTCCCCACCAAAGCGGTGGGTTGGTGTTCAGCGAGAACAGCTTCCAGCGGTTCCATGATATTGTCCAAAAACGCGCTGTACCGCTCCACACCCGTGGCACCCAGCGGATCTGTGGGCTTGCCAAATTCCTCCAGCCTCGCTACACCAGCATTCAAGCTAAGTGCCGCTCTGGATTGCCATTGACCCGAGGCGACTCGCTGTGCCACCACAAACTCCACACTGCCCCCTCCGATATCCATGATGAGCACTCGGTCCAATTCATCAGTCAGGGTTTGGGCCACACCACGGAAAATCCAGTCCGCCTCTTCTTCCCCACCGATGATCTGCATTTCCCATCCGAATTGGCGTCGTATTTCATCGGCAAAAGCCACTCCGTTATTAGCATCACGCAGGGCGCTGGTCCCAATCACCTGCACATTCTGCACATTGTAATTGCGAAGGGCTTGGTAAAACGTGCGCAACACATCAAGTCCCCTTGCGAATCGATCAGAACGGATGGAGCGGTTTTGAAACCCGCCTTTGCCAATGAACACCGGCTGCCTAAGAACGTGCTTCCGCTCCCAATCACCTCCCCTGCCCTCTGCAATGAGCACCGTAAACATGTTCGTTCCGCAATCGATGACAGCGGCCCTTTGCATCTCCGCGGTGGACTCAGTCATGGCGCACCCAACGGAACAACTCCCGCACGGTGATTTTCTTACCGTGCATCAAAATTCCTGTACGGAAGATCCGTGCCGATACCAAGACAAACGCGTAAGCCGTGGCGATGACGCCTGACAAAGAAAGCACCAATTCCCACCACGCCACACCCAGCGGCAAACGGATAAGCATCAAAATAGGAGCCGTCAACGGAAAATAGGAGCCGATCACCGCCACTTGGCCTTCGGGATTTTGGATGGCCATGATTGCCGTGATGTACGATGCAAACAAGGGAAGCATTGCTGGCAACATCAGGTACTGGGCATCGGATTCTTGTTCTACCGCAGAGCCGATGGCTGCGAAGAGTGCCGCATACATAAAGAAGCCTGCTGTAAAATACCCCAGCGCACACACCACCATCAACGGCCAATTAACTTCCAGCACGAATCCCAAAAGGTCATTGGACGCCATCCACGTCTCGAAGTCCAACTCCACCGCTTCGTTCGTCGATGAAGTCAAGAGGCCTGAAATTTCAAGCGCCTGTCCACCCACCTGGAACACTAAAAAGCCCAGAAATGTCAGCGCAATTACTTGCGTGACACCGACCAAGCCAATGCCGATAATTTTACCCGCCAACAACTCCATCGGACGCACGACACTGATGATTACCTCGACGATTCGATTGGCCTTTTCCTCGATGACCCCTCGCATGACATGCATGCCATACACCATGATTTGCATAAACATGAACAGACTGAACACGAATCCGACGATCGAACGCTCTGTTGCATTGCCGTCTTTGGTGATGATGTCTTCACCAATCAGGCTCACTTTCGTCTTCAGCCTCTTATACGCTTCGTAATCAAGCGCTAATTCCTCTTTGACCTTGAACCGTTCTATGGCTGAAGAGAGGTCGCGCTCAATGGTGTTTTGGGCCGCAATCGAAGGCGATTTTTCATAGAGATTTTTGGCTTGTCCGTGCTGCAGAATAGCGTCGTCCAAGAGAACCATCGAGGTGAAATCGGAAAGTAAAAATTCATCGTCGTCCAAGGCGATGTCTGAAAAGCGGTATTCGAGGTGTGCCCGCTCGGGGAAGCATTCCGAACAAATGGGCAGATAGGCCTGGCGTGAATCGTCCCAGAACGTAATCATGCCCGAGAGATCGACCACCATTACCTTGTTATCCTCCATCTCAGTATTTTCCAACCATGCCCCTAAGCCCACTCCCAAGGCGAGCAAGACAGGCACCATCAACGTACCAATGATGAACGCCCTTCGGCGCACACGGGTGATCCATTCCCGGTAAATGATGAGTCCGAGTTTGTTCATTTCACAGGTTCCTGTTGTTGTTCCACTGCACGGATGAAGATGTCTCGCATCCCTGGTCGCCACGGCGTGCAAGAGGTGAGCTCTACCTTTTCAGAAATCCACCGCACCCACGTCGAGATATCGGACTTCGCTGGTAAACGGAGCATCGCCACATGTTCTCCCGGCACTTCCGGGTTAGGATTGACCTCTATCAACTCTGCACTAGCACCCAAAGCGACGGTAAAGGCCATTGCGGTGTCACGAAACGACACGGCGTACCGGCCGTCTCGAGCAGCTTCTCTCAACTCGGGGACCTTGCCGTTGAGGACAAGCTGGCCTCGGTTGAGCAGGGCCACCTCGTCGCACATTTCTTCCACACTGCCCATGTCGTGGGTGGACAGCAAAATTGTTGTGTCACCTCTGGCCTTCAAATCGAGAATAACTTCTCGAATACGCTGTGCGTTGATGGGATCAAATCCACTCAAAGGTTCATCCAAAATCAGAAGGCGCGGTTCGTGCAGCACCGAAAGGATAAACTGAATCTTTTGTGCCATTCCCTTGCTGACCTCGCCGACTTCTTTCTGCCACCAGCCATCCACCTCAAGTCTGTCAAACCAATAACGCAAGCGTTCATGCGCAACTTTCTTGTTAAGTCCCCGGAGTTGAGCAAAGTACATGGCTTGCTCCCCGACCCGCATGGATTTGTACAGGCCCCGCTCTTCTGGCAAATAACCGATGGTTGGCAAATGGCCTCGTGTCAAAGGTTCACCGAAGAAGGAAATGGAACCTGCATCCGGCGCCGTAATGCCATTGAGCATACGAAGCAGGGTTGTCTTGCCCGCGCCATTGGGACCCAGGAGGCCAAAGATGCCGGATTGTGGGACTTGGAAGCCTACACCTGCCAATGCACACTGCTCACCAAATCTTTTTTCAATTCCTGAAATATCGAGGGCTGGAGCGGTAGGCATGCGTGCAAATTAATCATCAAGTGAACATGTCCCGAACCTTGTCAAAAAAGCCTTTTTCTTGATGGTTGGCATCGGGTTGGAAATTCTCTGACCCTCGGAGTTGCTCAAGCAGTTCGCACTCCTCGCTAGAAAGCTTTTTAGGGGTCCAAACACTAATGTTGACCAGCAAATCGCCTTGACCGTAACTATCCACGGCGGGCAGTCCTTTACCGCGCAATCGTACGATGCGGCCGCTTTGGGTGCCAGCTTCAATGGTTATTTTAGCCTTGCTCCCCACCAACGGCACTTCTGCCTGCGCACCGAGTGCTGCGTCTGTGAACGGGATATACAGGTCATAGTGCAGATTCTTACCATTGCGTTGGAGGGTTTCATGCGGGATCGCCTCGATAACCACGAGCAAATCGCCAGGCACGCCTCCCATCGGGGCACCATTGCCCTCCCCGCGAACGCTCAATTGCATGCCGTCCTCAACGCCTGCTGGAATCTCGATGGTGACCACAGCTTCCTTACGCACCATACCCCATTCGTCAGAGCCAGACGGACGCTTCTTCACTGATTGTCCACTGCCTTGGCATTGGGGACACGTGCTGGCCGTTTGCATCTGGCCCAGGATGGTGTTTTGTACGCGGCGAATCTGACCCGTGCCTCCACACGTTTGGCAGTCCCCGTACTCTGCACCTTCAGATTGGACTTGCTTGAAAACTTTGACCTTTTTCTCGACCCCGCTCGCAATTTCTTCAAGGTTCAGCTTGACCTTGATGCGCAAGTTTGACCCCTTCATGCGCCGTCGGCGACCACCGCCTCCGCCTGCACCGCCACCAAAGGCACCACCGAAAATGTCACCAAATTGGCTGAAAATGTCCTCCATGTTCATCCCACCAAATCCGGCGCCACCGCCCGGTCCGCCTCGCAAGCCGTCATGGCCGAAGCGGTCATACTGAGCGCGCTTCTGGTCGTCCTGCAACACTTCGTAAGACTCCGCAGCCTCCTTAAATTTCTCCTCTGCAGCTGCGTCACCCGGATTCTTGTCCGGGTGATATTTAAGGGCCAACTTACGGTAGGCCTTCTTGATGTCAGAACCCGAGGCCTTCCTGTCGACCCCTAAAATTTCATAGTAATCCCGCTTTGCCATGGGTTCCCTTATTCACCGACAACCACCTTCGTGTAGCGGATGACAACATCGTTCAATTTGTAGCCGGCCTCGACCACGTCCACGACTTTGCCGGAGAACTCCGGCGAAGGGATACGGGTAATGGCTTCGTGCATGTCCACGTCAAACGCATCGCCAGGCTTGACCTCGAGTTGCTCCACGCCTTGGGCCTTCAGAATTTGCTTGAGCTTGTTATGAATCAGTTGCTGACCTTCCTTCAGTCCAGCGACATCTTCTGAGTCAGCAGCGGCGGTCTGGGCGCGATCCAGATCATCCAACACGGGCAAGAGACTTTCCAATACATCCCGCGAAGCATTGCGAATCAAGTCTGCTCGTTCGCGCATGGTGCGCTTACGGAAATTATCAAACTCGGCATACAAGCGCAAGTAGCGGTCCTGCCAATCCGTCTGTTCTTCTTGTTCTTCCGATGCACCTTCCTCAGCTGCCACCTCCTCCTCGGACCCCGCCACTTGGGCTTGGGCCTCTTCGGTTTCCGCTTGGTTCGCAGGGTTTTCTTCCACGTTTGACGTATTCATGTCTTGGGTACTTTCCTTTATTTGTCGGTACCTGTCCAAATCCAATGCCACACCTTAGCAACCGGACATCCTGTCAGGTAAACCCAATCAAAAGGACTTCACGTGTTTGTCGATCTGACGGTGCAATTCAAATCCACGCAGGTTTTTGCTTAGAATCATGCCATTTTCGTCAATGAGAAAACTCATAGGAATAGAATGAACGCCGTACACGGCTGCCGCCTCGCTTTGCCAGCGCTTTAGGTCAGAAACATGCCATTTCCAATCGAGTTCGTCCTGCGAAATGGCCGCTTCCCAGCGAGCAACGTCACTATCTAGTGATACGCTAAACACCTCAAACCCATCTGCAGACTTGAATTTGGCTTTCTTGTACTTTTTATAGGCATTGACCACGTTCGGATTCTCCCGGCGACATGGCCCGCACCACGATGCCCAGAAATCTACGAGAACCAAGCTGCCTCGCAGCTCACTTAATTTCATCGTTTTTCCTTTCGGATTGGTGAGCGCGATTTCCGGGGCAGTATCGCCAATGGCCGTACCCACCTTGTTGGTTGGGATGACAACTGCGATGTCGGGCGCCTCAACGGGCGACACAAAAAAGATCGCAGCGGTGAACACCAACGACCCGAGGGTAGTTTTCAAAATCATGAAGGCAATTTACGCAATCAATCGACCCTTTCAATACGGGCACCGAGAGCTTTTAACCTTCCTTCAATGTCTTGATAGCCGCGGTCTATCTGGCCGATGTTGTGAATCACGGATTGGCCATCCGCCGACAGCGCTGCAATTAGGAGCGAAACCCCGGCCCGAATGTCCGGCGAAGTCATGGTCACGCCGCGCAACGGGCTCTTTCGATCCATCCCGATAACGGTGGCGCGATGCGGATCGCACAAGATGATCTGCGCCCCCATATCGATGAGCTTGTCCGTAAAAAAGAGGCGGCTCTCGAACATCTTTTGGTGAATCAGCACGCTGCCTTTGGCTTGGGTGGCGGTCACCAAAACGATGGACAATAAATCCGGGGTAAAGCCAGGCCATGGGGCATCCGATACGGTGAGGATAGAGCCGTCGATGAAGGTTTCGATTTCGTACGACTCTTGAGCAGGCACGAAAATGTCATCGCCGCGGCGCTCCAGTTGGATGCCAAGTTTTTGGAAGACCTTTGGGATTAGGCCTAGCTCGTCATACGCAACATCCTTGACGGTAATTTCGCTTTGGGTCATGGCCGCCAGTCCGATAAAGCTGCCGATCTCAATCATGTCCGGAAGACAGCGGTGGTCGGTACCGCCGAGGGATTCGACACCCTCAATGGTTAGCAGATTGGAGCCGATTCCGCTGATCTTGCCTCCCATGCGGTTGATCATTTTGCAGAGCTGCTGCAGGTAAGGTTCGCATGCCGCATTGTAGATGGTTGTGGTCCCTTGGGCCATGCAAGCGGCCATAACAATGTTGGCGGTTCCGGTAACCGATGCTTCGTCCAGGAGCATGTTCGTCCCTTTGAGTCCATCGGGAGCACTGGCTTGGAAGAAACCGGTCTTGCCGTCGTAGGTGAATGTAGCGCCGAGGGTTTCGAATCCGATGAAGTGGGTATCCATGCGGCGGCGGCCGATCTTATCGCCGCCCGGTTTGGGTATTGCGCCCATACCAAAACGCGCCAGCAAAGGCCCCAGAATCATCGTCGATCCGCGCAGAGAACCGCCTTTCTGATGGAATTCTTCCGTGCTGAAGTAATCGAGGTTAATGTCATCGGCTTGGAAGCGGTAGGCGCCCCGTCCTTTGCGTTGGATGTTGACGCCCATGCTCGCAAGCAGGTCAATCAACTTATTGACATCAACGATATCGGGGAGGTTGGTAATGGTTACCGGCTCCGGCGTCAACAGCACCGCACACAAAATTTGCAATGCCTCGTTCTTGGCTCCTTGAGGGATGACTTCACCGGACAGCTGCTTCCCTCCTTCGATGATAAAACTGGACATGGTCGTTTGAATTGACAGTTCGCAGCAAAAAGAACTGAAGGATCATTGCCTCGCTCCCTGCCGCGTTTCGAAATAACGGCGTAAGGTCACCCAGCCGCCTGCGCAACGCAAAACTTTTCAACCCTAAAAATTTGAATGCCCGAGGATACTTAGCGCTTGCGCTTCTTCCCGCGGTGGCGTTCGAGCGCATCGCTAGTCTTGCGCTTACTCTTCAAAATCTCGGCCGTACTCACAAGTTCAGCGTCTTCAGGCAAGTTCAAGGCGCCTTCGCTCATCTCTTTAATCTGCTCGCGGATGAGCGCATTTTCGACAGTGTTCTTGTTCCACGTCAAGAAATGGCGCTTCATCAGGTTACCAATGGTGATGACCAAAGCGGCCTTCTCCTCCCCTTCTTCATAAGTCTTCGCTTTTTCAATCAGGTCGCGCGTCATTTGACCGTAGTGCCCCAGCCGTGAGACCGCTCCGGGGTAATTCAAGCGGTCTGGCGCCTCTTGCCGACTCTCCGGTGTGGGCCGTTCCACAGGGCAATCGACATCCAAATCGTACCCAGCCATGAGAAACAACTGGCCCCACAATTTTTTCTGCACCTCATCCGAATCTCCTTCCTGTGCCACAACGGAGCCCATGACGCTGACGATTGCGGATGCACATTTGTTGCGCTCCTCTTTGTCGGCAATGGATTTCAGGTGATCAACCATCTCCTGGATGGTGCGGCCGTATTCCGGGATTATCAAATCCTGTCGGGCGCTGTTGTAGGTCATTTCAATTGCCATGCGTCAAAGGTATGGAAACCCCCGCAGTTAGAAGGCATGCAGGGTTTCCGATTGCACAAATGATCGAGCTTCAGCTTGGATGCGCGACCAAAATTGTGCAAAGGCCGATTCGAGGGCTTCGAATCCCGCTTCATCCGCGGCTGCGAACAACCGATGCAACGGACTGGCAACCTTCAGGCGTTGTTCAAGCCGGACATCCATCGCGCGGCATACGTCAATCATGCCGTTTCGCGTGCCGTAACCCACGAGCCAATCGTGGGTTACCATGGCCTCGAGGAATCGTTTGCTTCGGTCGGGCATCTCAATCGCGCGCTCCTGCAAGCCTGCTTGGGCCCCATCGGCAAACGAACGCAGCGAAGCCTGCGGGTGAAGTTGCGTGAAATTTTTGGCGAGAAAATGATCAAACAACAAGTCCACGCCTACACCCGAAAACCGACCAAGCTTGGGCCGAATCGCCGCACGGGCAACTCGTGCCTCAGGGGCAGAATCGGCGTAGGAGTCAATCCATCGGTGAAGTACGACGCCATTGGCGATGGGAACTGCATACGCCTTAAACGGATCGCCTTTCACAGCGTCGCCGATGAAGTTGCCGAGACGCAAATCCGAATTCTCTTCGCTCAAAACCAAGTGCGCCAAGTAGTTCATTCCGCAAACATCGAAAATTCAATGCGAAACCAAAGATTTTTGGCGAATGCTTTGGGGCAAAGGAGTGTCTTGTGTAGTTTTGCAGTCTGCTTTGTTTCAATGGGAACAGCACTCAAGCGAGAATAGCTCAGTTGGTAGAGCACAACCTTGCCAAGGTTGGGGTCGCGAGTTCGAGTCTCGTTTCTCGCTCAACAAAAAGCCTTCCAATTCGGGAGGCTTTTTTATTCAGAACAATTGATTCACATGCAAGCTAAAATCACCACCGACCGCGGCACCATGACCGTGGAATTCTTTGAAAAGGACGCACCGAAAACGGTCGCCAACTTCATCAATCTCGCTAAGGACGGCTTCTACAGCGGTCTGAAGTTTCATCGCGTCATCCCCGGCTTTGTTGCGCAGGGCGGCTGCCCGAACGGCATCGGCAACGGCGGTCCAGGCTACACCATCGACTGCGAACTGGATGGCGACAACCAACACCACGACTTAGGCGTGCTGTCAATGGCGCATGCAGGTCGCAACACCGGTGGATCTCAATTCTTCCTCGTGCACAGCCGGGAGGCAACTGCCCACTTGGACCGCAACCACACATGCTTCGGCAAGGTCACGGAAGGGCTTGACATTGTAACGCAGATTACCGAAGGCGACACCTTCTCGGTCGAGATCGTAGAAGACTGACCCTAGCACAACGCATTGAGAAAAGCGGTCTCGGGCCGCTTTTTTATTGCCCGGGAAAAGCAGCTATTCACACGTCCAAATGGCCGGTACGTAAAATGCTTTCCCGATACACCACCGTTTGGAATCGTTCGTGCCCCTCACTTTCTTTGGACCATGAACAAGTGCCTAGCCATACTCATGCTAGTCTGCCCGCTTTTTTGCACAGCGCAGTTGATTCCCGAAGATTCACCGTACAATGAAGGCATTGTTTGGGAATCCGTGTTCACCCAAGGGCCAGAAGGAAAAGTCAACCGCGGACTGGTAGACTCAGAGGGGCATGCAGTATGCGTGTCCATGCCCGAAGGTGCAGCACGAATCCATAAAGTAAATGGCGAGGATGGTAGTCTGATTTGGGACGTAACATTTGATGACCGGATAGGATTTGGAATCACTGAAATCATAGGCGCTGACGGCGAACCTGACTATGTTCTGACCGGAGGAGCAGGAACCACCCAGGAATGCTGGTTGGCCAGAATCGACGGTTCTGATGGAGGCCTTGTGTGGGAGACCATTTTGGACCAACCGGGAAACAATTGGGAGTTTGATGGATTGCGGTCTTCCACGGTAGGCCAAGATGGATACATCTATGCGTCTGGGTTCACGGGAGGCGATGAACCGAATACGGTTTTTGTTGTTTTTGCTGGAGCTGAGACGGTTCTGAAAGCTGATCCTGACAATGGAGAAATCGAATGGAACTCACTCCTTCTAGCATCAGAATACGGCTTAGCTACCGTGCAAGATTCGAATGGTGCTTTGTACACTGCTGGGGTGATGTACGACGAGGGCTGGTGCATTACCAAGCGCACTTCGGCTGGCGAAGTCTTGTGGACTGAATTCATTGACGCCACAACAGAAATCTATCCCTACGATTTAGCGATTGGCAACGACGACCGGTTGTACTATGGAGGCCACCGTGGCCGAGAAGGAGCAGGTGATCCATTTGACTACACTTGTGCCGCACTTTCAACCAATGGCGACCTTATCTGGCTTCAGCATTACGCCAACCCAAGAGGGTACAGCCTTTCCCATATTCGAAACGAGCTTTATGGCATTGAAGTTGGAACCGATGGCATCTACATGTTCGGCGGCTCTGGGGATGAAAGCGATTACAGTGAAACAAATCAGCCTTTTCCATCTTCCGATGTTTGGGTGGGTTGGGTGCTGCACGCGAATTGGGAAGGAGATATTTCGGGTAGCTATGTTTTTTGCCACGAAGGTGTCAATTCTGCAACAGAATACGGAGCTCTCATTGATGGAGGCTTTATCATCTTCAATGACACCGATGCGGGTGGAGATACGGAACTGGGTGTCATGAAAATCCAGAATGGAAGCAATCCTCCCGTTCCAACAGGAACCGCAGAAGTTGAAGAAGTTGGCTTTGAAATTTTCCCAAATCCGAACAGCGGGCATTTTCGAATTACAGGGCTCACCCATGGTGAGCAAACCAGTGTGCATGTTTTTGACGCCAGAGGACAGGAGGTTTACTCGGAAAACACGATTGCGACAGGCGCGCAAATTGATTTATCCAGACTGAGCGTTGGCACCTATTTCGTGCGCATCTCTCGTGATGGATATGGCACTTCACGCCAAACGGTAATCGTAGAAAATTAACTTGCAAGCCGCGCCATTTGCGTTGCACTCAATCCAAGCGATTCCAAACGCAGTCCCGCAGCACGCCATTGCACCGTTCTTTGATGGAGTTGCGCTTGATCCGATAATCAGTTCGCACGGTTTCACCAAGGAGCAGCGCGAATTCGCTGGATGCACTGTCGGGGTGAAGGATGACGGAAATGACTGTATCGACTTGGAGAAAGTCGTACGTACCAGCGTGCAGCTCACCGTTCGAAAATTCGAACCGGTAGAAGCCCGGAACGCCATCTGCTAGGTCGGCGTCTTCGAAGCTCATTCTCTCGGGACCGTTTACCTGGCATGTCGAACATCCTCGCTCAGGGTCAAGCACGTAGGTTCCGAGGATTTGCTCCTGAATGGGATCGCATCCACACAGAACAAAAAAGGACAGGAAGAAAATCACACTCCGGAACATGCCGACAATATCGCTCAAGGGTTCGAAACCAAAAAACGGGAGACCGCAATGCTCCAATCTCACGTTTCATGCCAAGAGCGAGACGGTTCGGAAGCATTCTATTCGCTGACCACATGAAAAGATTCAACGGTCAGCGGCAGGCTAATTCATGGGCTGATATCAACTAATTACAGTCAGAAATAGAACCTTCAGCTCTAATAACAAATTTTTCAGAGCTATATTGCTGTATGACCAAGTCACTGTATTTAAGCGTTTTACTCTTTTTGATTATTCCTTCTTCGGTATCCGCTCAGGTACAAGAAGTTTGTGAACCCGGTTACTTTGAAGCCATTGATGACTACTTCGAGGTAACAATCGATGAGATCTCTACATGGACGGACAACGTCATTGACAACGACATTATCGCTGTGGATTACTGGGAGCTGATTGCAGGGGACCTACCTCCGTGCATTTCCCTCAGCCTAGATGGAACCATCGAGATCAATTCATCCTCACCTACAGGGGATGGATCAAGCCTCGACTGTTGTGGTGAGCACTACTTCTCGTACACACTAATTGGTGAAAACAACATAATGTGCAGTGCCGAAGTGACAATCATCATTTCATGTGAGGAAGAATCAAAATCAGATTGCAGCGTCATCGACTTATCGGATGCGGCTCAGGCTGATCCAGATGGTTCCGGAGACAATGATTCGGGTTGTGTGCCTGTATGCGGAGGAGCCTTAACCACCGTTACGTACATGTTGGACACAACAGCGGATTACAACTATTCTGTTATTGGCGGTTCAATTCAGCCTATTCCTAACCAGAACGAAATTTTAGTTTTGTGGGATCCCTATGCTGGGAGTGGCACCGTGATATTGGAATTCACCAATGATGCTGGAACACAAACGATTGTGCAATGCGTGGACATTCTGGAGCCCCCGAAGGCGATTATTGACGTGAACTCACCAGCATGCCTCAATTCAGCCGTTCAATTTACCAGTTCTTCAGACCCCAGCTCCGCAGACCACTTTTGGGAATTTGGTGATGGCACAACCTCCACGATGGTCAATCCAGTGCACACCTATACTTCACCCGGCATTTACGATGTCACCCTTTCCGTCACGGCTCCCGTTTTTAATGATTCTGGAGTGGTTGTTTGTTGCTGCACAGATGTAGACCTCGTTTCCATGGAAATCATGGACATTGAAGGTCCGGTGATTGAATGCATCTCCACCCTTTGTGCAGGAGATAGCGCCTGCTATTCAACCCCTTCCGGGTGTCCAGGTGCCCAATATGCATGGGAGGCGTATGATAGCCAAGGCAATAGTGTAGCAATTGACGGAAACGGGAGCCCTGAAATATGTGTGGTTTGGGGCGAAGGTCCCGCAGGCACCGTGCAATTGTCAATATACAACTGCCCCGACCTCTGCGACATTCCAACATTCGTCGAGGTGCCCATCGTATCCACACAATCACTTGTTGACGGCCCTGATGTCGTATGCGAAAATCAAGTGGAAACGTATTCTGTTCCCAAGTGGATGGATGTTGTGTACGACTGGATGATTTCAGGAGCGCAATCGTATACAATCAATGACAATGAAGTCACCGTTGTGTGGGGAGGCAGCGGGTACGGTTTGATTGAAGTTTATTACTATAGCCCATTCTTGCAGCAAGTGGATGGCCACGAATTCCCAGATTGTTCGGGCTTCGGAAACTTGGAAGTCTCCATTTTGCCGGAATTTCAATTCATGGCACCTCCTTCAGGCAACGCATGTGCCGGGGCTTCATCCCATTTTGATGTCAATAGCGACGCGATATGGCTTGTTGATCCATACGCCAACATGAACACTAATGGCTTATCGTGCACAATTGATTGGCCCGGACCAGGAATTTATACAGTCACTGCACACCCCACTGACCCGAGTGCCTTCTGTAACGACATTATCAGCCATACAGTCGTTGTAACTGAACTTGAAGCACCGTCCATTCAGGGACCGGGCAATGGCTGTGCCGATGAGCCTATGATTTACTTCATAGACAACCCCGCAGGGAATGTATTCTATTCGTGGTATGCGAATGGCGGAACGGTTCTCAGCAGCTCAGGGACCAGCGCAACAGTGGAGTGGAATGCCGGTGCAACGAACCAAACCATCACCGTGTACGCAAGCCAAACGATCAGCCCATATTGTTCTGCTTCGCAATCCAATAGTTTTTCTTTAGACCTACCGCAAACACCTTCCATACAAGGCCCCGGAACCGTTTGCGCCAATTCCACCAGCGATTACAATGCCGGTCTCACAAGCATCCAACCGGGAGAGACGTTCAGCTGGACGGTAAGCCCGCCTGAAGCAGGAAACATCATATCTCCGCAAGGAGGACCGAATTGCACGGTGCAATGGGGAGCGGGAGCAGGAAGTGCAACCGTTCATGCCACTTCGAACATCTGTGACCTCACAGAATCAGATTCTTTTGCCGTTGTGGTCCATGACGCATCAACCCCCGGTATCACTCAAGCGGGACTGTTCTGTTCCGGAGCGAACCCACTCAATCAACCGGTGACTTTGACAGGAACCTCCGGGTTTGCTTCTTACCAATGGATAGCGCCAAACGGCATATCAAGCAATTCAATTATTTACACTGTAGGACAGGCCGGAATGCATGAATTGGAAGTCACCGACGCCTATGGTTGTGAGGCAAATGCCTATTTCGAAGTGCACGAGTGGCCTGGACCTACGGCGTCCATATCCTCGCCTCAACCCAATCCAATTTGCCTGCCAGCTCCGCAGACAACCATTGATTTGTTTACGCTGGAAAATCCAAATTGGGAATACAGTTGGAACGGTGGCCCGGCAGGACCGAGCACCATCAGCCATGCCATTCAGAATGTACCGGGAACATATACCTACAACGTGCAAGTCACAGATCCTGCATCAGGTTGCACCGCAAGTGATTCTTTTAGCGTTGTTGAAAATAATTGTCCTGGAGGTCCCGGGACCGGTACTGGCACTGGAGGCTGCACACCATCCGAACCCTTAGACCTTGCTTTTAACCAATCGTGTAATTTTGTGGAAGTTGTCATGGGCGCGACTTCCGCTACGAATGCGAGCTACAATTTCGGTGATGGCTCACCATCGACCGCTTCCAGCTTCCACATCTATGGTGCAGCGTCTTGCTACATCATCTCGGTCACCGCAGAGGTCGCAGATGCCAACGATCCCAATCAAACGTGCGAAATTACCGAAGATATTGGTGTATGCATCCCGGTTGCAGCTGCCTTCAATCATGCGATAACTGGGTGTTTAGAGGTTCAGTTCAATGATTTTTCAACTTACCTACAGAACCCAAACCCGAACAATTCAATCATCCAGTGGGAATGGGATTTTGGCGATGGCACAACCTCCAACCAACAAAACCCATCGCACACATATTCCCCCAGTTCAGGCTTAACACACGACGTGGAATTAACAGTGACAGATGCGGCCGGGTGCACAGCGACGACCTTGGAACAAATTACCCTAAGCTCTGTGGGTACTCCTTCTTTATCCTATGACAGTCCTGTTTGTGTTGGCACTGAGGAATTGTTTACTACTAGCGCCACCAATGCAGTGAGTTACTTCTGGGCATTCCCCGATGGACTGGAAATTGAGGGCGGGAACGAGATGACTTACGTCATGAATCAGCCACTCCCAGCGGTGTACGATGAAATTGAAATCACCGCATTCGACGTTTTGGGTTGCAGCAGTTCACAGACCTTTACCATCACCGTCGTCAATCCTCCGGCCCTTGCCCTAGATACCGATCCCGATCCGGGAATCGTGTGTCCAGATCCAGGAATTGCGCTCCTCACCGCTTCCTCCTCGAATTTCACCTCGTACCAATGGATGGACGAATATGGAACAGGACTGAACGAAGACGCCTTCGGGGCGCCCATCGACCCCACCCTGAATCAATTAGCAGTCTATGCAGGGACCTATACCGTTGAAGGTGAATACCAGGGATGTACAGTGCAATCCGATCCGGTATTGGTACAAACACTGCAGGAAGAGGAGATTTACTTCTCAGGCCCAACGCTCATGTGCGGTGATGGGACTGCAACGTACGCTTACAGCGGCTTTTTCAACAATCCGACCTGGTACGTAGACGGCGTATTGGCGGCTTCAAATCAAGCGTCATTTGATTATTTCGGAACCGCACCTCACCTCGTTGAGATTCACCTCGAGGTCACCGATGGAAGCGGTTGCATTCATTCATCAGATGCCATGACGACCGAGTGGGCAATGGGTGTTATGTTCGATCTCACTTCTCAAAACAACCCCCCTTGCGCCGGAGAAGAGGTGACCATCGAGGTCCTCAACCAAGGTGCCTTTAGTGCAATTGACTTTTATTGGAACACCGGACAAAATGGCCCAGAAATTCAAACATGGAATGCGGGTATCTACACCTGCACGGGCTACGACACTGCAGGCTGCTCGCATACTGAAACGTTCGAAGTCAACCCCACCCCTGATTTGTGCACCGTGCCGAGCGGATGTTATTCATCCTGTGATCCAGTGGAAATCTGCGGCCCAGGTGATTTGAACTTATACCAGTGGCACTTCAATGGAAGTGCGATTCCCGGGGAAACCGACTCGTGTACCGTACTGAATCAGTCGGGGAATTATGCACTCACTGCAAGCAACGACTTCGGATGTTTTAGCACTTCGAACACCCTCGAGTTTACACTTGAAGAGTGTAACTGTGAATTCAATTTTAGTGCCTACCCGATAGGAGAAGAGTGCTGTCACACGTTATCCCTTGAGAATAACAGCACCACTTTTACAAACATCCTTGACTTTCATACACCCGGACATCCCTGCGATTTCGATCTTATCGATCCAAATTATTCGATTGATGTTATCGAGCCCATGCGGATTACATTGAGCCACAACCTCGGAAACATCCCTTCAGGCCCACTGACTGACATCATCACAATTTGTCCTGATTTACCTGTTCTTGGAGCTGTTTCCGTGGAGATAAGCCTTTATAATGACACGACCTCCGTGTGCGGAGATGAGCTTTGGTTTGAATGCGAGGAGGACTCAACGGAATGTGAGCCAATAGCCTGTGAGGAAAACCTCTACCAGGTGTTTGGAGGGCAAGGGCAAGTAGGCTCCTTTAACCCCTATGACCCTGGATCATGGACCACATTGCCCTTCAATTACGATGATGGCAATAACGCACCATCTGATGCGGAAGACAGCATGAACGCTGTAGGTTACAACGAAGCGGACAACTATGCATACGGGTTTGCTCGAGATGCAGATGATGACATCGTTCTCGTCCGAATCGGAGCGGATGGGTGTGTTGAGGACCTCGGTCAGGTCCAAAACCACCCTCTCAATGTATTCGCCCAAGACGTGGACTTCCACCCTACTTCAGGAACAAATCTCGGTGCATTGAAAATCTTATCCGACCAAGGTGATTTCACCAAAATCAACCAATCGGATGCGGTTTCTACCGTAGCTGCGGCATGGACAAATGCCGGAATTCCGTTGCCCCCATCCTTGACATTCCACCTGCTCCACGTCAGGCAAGGAGAAAAGAACTGGGTAAATGTTGTCGACGTAGTAACAAGGACCGTAGTTTATACCTACTTCTTGAACGGAAATGCCGCGCAGGCTTCACAGGCTGATTTTGCCCTGAGACATGCAGACGGGCGGTTTTACGGGGTCGACAAAAACATGCAGCAATTGGTGTGGATTGACCCCTCGAATGGCATGACGGAATATGTCGGAAATCCAGGTGACGCCGTAGGTGGAAGCGGGTTAAACTGCTCCAATTGGGGTGCCGCGTACACCGATATAAACGGATCGATTTTTTGTACCTGCAACAGTTGGATTGGCCCCTCTAGTGACAATACGTATCAATTGGATGCGTCATCAGGAATCGGAATGCCCGTTTTTGACACCAATTCAGGACCCCTGAGCTCCAACGATGGCTTTTCTTGCCCCAGTGCTTCGATATCCGAACCCACTGCATGCATGAACATCTCAGTAGAATCCATCGAGTGCACACCGCTTGAGGATGGCTATGATGTCAATTTTGAAGTGTGCAACAACCCCTTATCGAACTTTGAAATCGGTTATTTCTCAGTGTCTGTATCGAATGACATGAATGCACAAATCACGCCTTCTGTCTTCGACCTCGGAGGGGCAGGAATTCAGCCAGGGGATTGTCAAACATTCAGCTTTGGTTTATTGGACTTCGATCCTGAAGACGAGCTTTGCCTGATCGTGAGTTCGCATGAAGACAATCCGACCCTCAATCCGGAGACGATGTGTTGCATCGTGGAGGCATGCGTCCCCATGCCGGGATGTGATGATGAATGCGCAACGGTTGAATGGTTTGATGTCGTTTGCCTGGATGACCAATGGTACTTCGAAGCCGGCATCCTGAACAATTCAATGACAACGGTAGGGTACGTCGAATTCATTTACCCCGGGGTCAACGGATTGATCAGTGACATCAATTCTGTTGGTACAGTTGCTCATGGCGACCTCATTGCGTTTGGGGATTTACTAAGTCCATTTACGAACGCTAGTAGTCCTTTCTGCATTGACATTGTGCTTCATGAGGCCTCACCCCTCGGTGAGCTGGTCGAGTGCTGCAGCTTTCAATACTGCTTGGATCTCCCTTTGTGTGGACCGGAGGAAAATCCAGGGTGCATGGATGCCTCAGCTAGTAATTTCGATCCAGAAGCCACTTTGGATGATGGCAGTTGTTCCTATTGCGTTGCACCTGGGCTCATCAACACGAGCAGTGCTTGTGGAAGTGAACTTGATGAGGTCTGTGGATGCAATGGAATCACCTACATCAACCTTTGCTACGCAATCAATATGGGTGGGGTTATTAGTTGGACGCCCGGTGTTTGCGGAAGTGCTGACAGTACAGAATCTGAAGAGAATAACAGCGAAACATGTCCCACCGACGTCAACGAAGACGGCACGACGAACGTGAGCGACTTGCTCATGGTCTTAAGCGAATTCGGTGCCAATTGCGAATGAGAGAGGTGACAAATTCATGGCCTTAAACCAAAAAACGGGAGACCGAATCGCTGCAATCTCCCGTTTGGTAGCCGGAGCGGGACAGTTCACGAACCCTCCTATTTGCTAACCTCGATAGACTTAAGGCATTGAAGAAACACCTTGGACACGTAATATTTGGCGAAATCTATGAGCCTATTGATGTCTATTCGTGAGCCTTTTTACATCTTCTCCGAAGTTCTGTACGTCGCTGCTCTGCATATATTTCGTCGCTTCGTTTAGGAGAAATAATTAAGCGAAATTCACTAATTTTACACCTGCTGAAAGTGCTACGGAGGTCATGAATCATTACGCAGAATATTTAGGGGAGGTAGAGGAAAGGAAAAGCAATGGACTTAGCCCTCTGCCAATTGTTGGAAAAAACCTAACCGCAGAAATTGTAGCTCAAATAAGGGATAAAACCCACGTGCATCGGGAGGACTCGTTGCACTATTTTATGTACAATATCCTACCAGGGACAACCGATGCAGCGGCTGTAAAGTCCGCGTTTCTAAAGGAAATTATTCTTGGGCATTGTACCACAGAAGAAATTTCATCAGATTTTGCCTTTGAACAGCTTTCTCACATGAAAGGCGGTCCCTCTGTTGAGGCATTGATTGATCTAGCCTTAACTGAAGACAAATCCATCGCTGAGAAAGCCGCTGAGGTACTGAAAACTCAAGTCTTTCTGTACGAAGCGGATATGGCAAGACTTAGAGAGGCTTTCAAATCGAAAAACCCAATTGTCGAGGACTTATTAAGCAGCTATGCCCGGGCTGAGTTTTTTACCAACCTACCCGAGGTTGACGAAGAAATCAAAATCGTCACCTACGTTGCTGGAATCGGAGACATTTCAACGGATCTCTTGTCACCTGGAAAAGAAGCTCACTCAAGAGCGGATAGGGAACTCCATGGCCAATGCATGTTCGAATTTGACGAACAACGCCAAGAAGAGCTCCTCATGCTTAAAAAAGCGCATCCAGATAAGCAGGTAATGCTACTCGCCGAGAAAGGGACCATGGGAGTAGGGTCGTCGAGAATGTCGGGTGTTAACAATGTAGCGCTCTGGATTGGAAAGCCATCGAGTCCATACGTGCCCTTCATCAATATCGCTCCAATTGTAGGGGGAACCAACGGAATATCACCAATATTTTTGACAACCGTAGGAGTCACCGGTGGCATTGGTGTCGACCTGCAAAATTGGGAAAAACAATACGACGATGCAGGCGAATTGGTGATGGATGATGAAGGTGAACCTGTGCTGAAGAAGAAATTCTCTGTAGACACGGGAACGGTTTTGACCATCAATACGAAGACCAAGAAGTTATACGATCAGGACCGCAACGAGCTCATTGATATTTCCTCTGCACTCACACCTCAAAAAATGGAATTCATAAGAGCGAAAGGCTCCTATGCTATTGTTTTTGGGAAAAAGCTGCAATCTTTTGCTGCAGAAACTCTGGGGATAACCGCCCCAACCATTTATGCCCCATCGAAAGAAATATCCAATGAAAATCAAGGGCTTACAGCTGTAGAAAAAATATTCAATAAAAATGCTGTAGGGACTTCCGGTGCTGTGCTTCATGCTGGCTCGTATGTGAGGGTTGAAGTGAATATTGTTGGTTCACAGGACACAACAGGGCTAATGACATCCCAAGAACTGGAAATGATGGCGGCTAAAGTCATTTCCCCAATTGTGGATGCCGGATATCAATCAGGATGTCATACGGCCTCGGTGTGGGACACAAAGGCGCAAGCGAATACCCCGAGACTCATGTCTTTCATGCAGGATTTTGGCCTCATTACGGGACGCGATCCAAGGGACTCATATCATCCATTAACTGATGTCATCCATAAAGTGCTCAACGACTTAACCGTTGATGACTGGGCCATCATAATTGGGGGAGACTCTCATACAAGGATGTCCAAAGGTGTCGCCTTTGGAGCAGACTCGGGAACAGTTGCTCTCGCGTTAGCGACAGGTGAAGCCTCCATGCCGATACCTGAGTCAGTCAAAGTCACTTTCAAAGGAAAGATGGCAGACCATATGGATTTTCGCGATGTGGTGCATGCCACACAATCCCAAATGCTCGAGCACTTCCAAGGGGAAAACGTGTTTCAAGGCAGAATAATTGAAGTCCATATTGGAACACTCTTAGCTGACCAAGCATTTACTTTCACTGACTGGACAGCAGAAATGAAAGCTAAGGCAGCGATATGCATATCGGAATCCGAAACCCTCGTGAAATCGCTTGAAATAGCACGGAACCGCATTGAGATAATGATTCTCAAGGGCATGGACAACGATCAACATGTCCTTCAGGGCCTCGTTGATAAAGCAAATGCGAGAATTTCTGAAATAAAATCCGGGGCGCGGCCTCCACTAGCCCCTGATGCAAGTGCAAAATACCATGCTGAGTTTGTAGTGGATTTGGACATCATAAATGAGCCTATGATTGCTGATCCCGACGTAAACAATGACGATGTCTCCAAACGCTACACCCATGACACCATCCGTGAGCTTTCATTTTATGAAGGCAATAAGCATGTTGACCTTGGATTTGTAGGCTCTTGCATGGTCCACAAAGGTGATATAAAGGTGGTGGCGAAAATGCTCAAGAATCTCGAGGAACTATACGGAGAGGTTAAATTTCATGCTCCTCTGGTGGTCACAGCGCCAACGTATAATATCATAGAAGAGCTGAAGCAGGAAGGGGATTGGGAAATTCTACAGAAATACTCGGGTTTCGAATTTAACGACGCCAATCCCAAGACTGTCGCCCGCCTCGAATACGATAACATCTTGTACCTCGAGCGTCCTGGTTGCAATTTGTGCATGGGTAATCAAGAAAAAGCTGAGAAAGGTGATACGGTTATGGCTACGTCAACCCGATTGTTCCAGGGGAGAGTTGTAGCAGATACCGATCGAAAAAAAGGTGAATCGCTTCTTGCTTCAACACCGGTTGTCGTTCTTTCAGCTATTCTTGGAAGGACACCCACACTGGAAGAATATCGGTATTCCGTAAAAGGAATTAAATTGACACAATTTGCTCCCCCGAAAAGCAGTATTACTGCGAAGCCTGGTCACCTACTTTCTTACTAAGTACACTGGGAGATCCCGCATCGTTGCAACGATACCAATGGTCACCGAAGCGGGACAGTTCTCGAACTCTTTATTCGCTAACCTCGATGGCCTGTATTCTTCGGATTCAGCAATCAGTAAGCAGGAGATCTTATTTCCATCAAGCTGCTTCCGTGCTGCCACCCAATTCGAGCAGCGATGACTTCGATAGAACTTGAATCGACGGAATGACCTAATCCTTAATGCACCGAACGGACATTCCCGAATTCTGATCTGGATCTTGAATTGTAAGGGTCGTTGGACCATAGCTATCCAAGAAGTTAATCGAAAATGCATCGCTCGTCTCTGAAGGATGTGCTGATGATGTCCACAGAAATGCATTGTCCGGTTGAAGGATAAATACACCATCAGCCAACCTGCCTCCGCCGTCGACCATGGTAAATCCGTAATCATTCGTTCCATTCCATGCAACTGAATCCGACGGAGCAGCTTTGAGAAACCCTGCTGCGACACTCGCTCCTCCCAAGCTATCAATCAACGCTTCATATTCCCCTTTTGTGGGAACGCTCCAACCGGTTGGGCACAGACCTTTCGCGTTGTTCACTGCGTACCAATTGTACAATCGTCCGTAATCTGCGTAAAATGTTGTGTTGTCGTTGTTGTATATCGCCTGTCCACCGTTACTATCCGACGCCCAAGCCGCATCAGCTTCTATTTTCGGAATGGCACTGCCGTCTTGGTATTCGCTCGTTCGCAGGTTTTCCGAGAGCCAACATTTCTCGAAAATGAGTGCCGTGCCGTAGGTGTAATCATCCATGGTCGGAGAAGTACACGATCGAGTGCCAACTTTCAACGTATCGCCGTAGTTATAATCACCATTCTCATTGGTCGCATAGGTCGTGAAATAAATTGTGTCTGCTTGCGCTAGCCCCGTCAACTTGTAAGTCACTTCACCTGCAACAGGCGACACTGAAACATCCGTCGCTCCGGTCAAGTCCGATTGATCACTCCAGTAAAATCCTGATGATTGAACGGATTCGCCACTTACCGCTCCCGCCAAATCAACTGTTGTATAGCCCGGTGTTGGTGACGATGATTGAACTTGAGCGAGGGTTGTAAATGTGAGGGTATCACCTGATATCGTTTCGGACCCATCAGTCACAAAAGCATGGACATAATAAGTTTTCGCAGCACTGAAAGTCAACGAAAAATCATCATCCGGTATGGTATCCTTTCTTGGTGTTACCAAATCTGGTGCGTTCAACGTTAGTGGGTTGGTCCAATCGTTATCGGCAAATTTGTAGCCCATAGACGTCACTGTGCTGCCTTGGAAAGAACAATCAATAATTACCGTGGAGTCCGAGACTCCTGCGATGGTGGTAGACAAAATCTTGGGAGTGAGCGCATTATCATATGTCACTTGTAATGCCAAAATTGTGTCGCGTAAAACTGCACAATCATGCGTCATGTGCAGCACATTTCCGACAACAGATCCAGTGAAGTATTGTCCATATAATGTGTCGGTAGAGTTCACTCCGGCAATTCGTTCCTCCAAATCACGAATCATAGACATCATCCTTGGCCAATCGCAATCCATAAGAACATTACCTTCAGAGGATACCCGAAACTGGTTGGGATTGGATATTAGTGTATCCCCTTAATAGGGCACTGCGTCATCCAGTTCGCTTTGGGCAAGGAGGGAAGTGAAACTGAGGCTTATCGACAAAACGAGCAGAAGTCCGGCGAATTGTAGCCGTTTGGGGCTGGAAGCATACATTTGACCACAAGATTAAACTCCAATATACAAAAATAAAGTTGTTTTGTCGATATATTTGATGCTTTAGTGGGCACCTTTATTGTAATATAATAAACTTTT
>NZGF01000008.1 GCA_002690915.1 Crocinitomicaceae bacterium | reverse complement strand
GGGGCTTCTAGAGGGTTGGAGGTCCGAAGCGGATTCGAACCGCTGTAGCAGCTTTTGCAGAGCTGAGCCTAGCCACTCGGCCATCGGACCCTCAAAACCGACGCGCGCGCCGGGTTGGCAAATATACGAAAACGAATGCGCTGAGGTTACAATACAACCTCGGGAAATGTACATTCGCACCATGAGCGCAAAGAAATACGTGGCCAACGCTTTAACCATGGGCAACTTGTTGAGTGGGGTGCTTGTCATTCTGGGCGTATTCATTTGGCCGTTTGGTGCTCCGTTGCAAGGCCACGTGCAATTTGATGCGGAACCGTTTTACCAGTTCGGGGCATTGTCCCAAGAATGGCTTGGTTGGGGCATGTTGGGTTTGGCTGGGATTTGGATGCTGGGGCAGCTGTTCGACTTGCTCGACGGCATCGCTGCGCGCTGGGCGGGTTCAGATGGGGCGATGGGCACACAATTGGATAGCATCGCCGATGCGGTGAGCAGTGGCGTTACTCCAGCAGTTGTGGGCGTGATGATGTTACATGCATGGGCGCCGGCGATTCCAGTGCTGTTGAAGTTTCTGCCATTGACCATGGCCATGGCCGCGGCTTACCGGTTGGCCCGATTTAATGTGGAAGTGGCTCGAGGGGACCATGCCTCGGGATTTAGCGGCATGCCGGCCCCGGCCGGCGCGTTGTGGTGGATTGGAATTTTGCTCGTTGGAGCACAGTATGAGATGCAGGAATCCTGGGGAATCGACGGCCTGGGCGGTGTGTTTACGGTGTTGGCGGCGGTGTTTATCGGAAGTACGTTGATTCCTTGGTGGATGGTGAGCCGAAGGCCCATGCTGGACTTGAAAGGATGGGGGAAAAATCCGGAATTTGACCGCCGCCGAGCGGTCTTCTTGGGCGCGATCATAACCGCGGGTTGTGTGTCAGCATTTTTTGGCCGTGCGCTCGGGTTGGGAATGCTCGTGGGGTTACTTTTGTACGCGTTAGGCGGAGCCTATCTTCAAAAAACCAACCAATAGCCGACCATGAAATTCCGAGCTGCCATTGACATCATGCCTTTGCCTGCTTTGCTTGATCCTCAAGGAAAAGCCGTTTCAAGTAACATGAAGAACATCGGATTGTCCTCCATCGACAACGTGCGCATTGGTAAGCACATCACCCTCGAGGTAGAAGCTGGCAGCCCGTCGGAAGCTGAGGAGCAAGTGAAGACAGCGTGCGAAAAGCTGTTGGCTAACCAGATCATGGAACAATTTGAGTTCCGTGTGGAGGCCGTTGAGCCCGTTGCCTAAGGGCTACAATAGTCCTTGCGCCATGAGGAGCGCGTAGAGCTCCTCCGGAGAAGGCATGCCGCGAAATACGCATATGCGGTCGAATGCACTAATGCTGTCCTCTTTGTACAAGCCAAAAGCACCTTCATCAAATGGATGGGGCCGAACCGTGTACACCAAATCCAACGGAAATGAGCTGTCCCCAATGAACAATTGAAGGTCATCGCCGAGCACTTCAGCGGTGTAAAGGATGGCATCACTGAAGTGGGAATCGCCTTGGATGAGTTGGCCATCTCGAACGGAATACGCAAGGTCAAAGGCACTTGTGGAGTAGCCGGCGAATATGCGTTCGGTCTGGGTTGTCCACAGAACTTGCCCTCGCCAATCACGCCCTTCCCGAACAATCCCGTTCTCGGAATGCAGCAGCATTTCGCTCCACAGCATGCGATCGTCCGGGTAGACTTCCACGCGGGTTTGAGCGGAGGCGGTGAAAGCGCCCATGAACAGGCCGATGAGGAGCAAAAAGCGCATAACCGAAGCTACGTCTTTCGTCTCAAACGTGCGCTAAGGCTTGATCTAAATCCGTGATTAAGTCCTCCGGCCGTTCGATGCCGACGCTGATGCGGATAAGGCCTTCGGTAATGCCGAATCGTGTTTTTACTTCTGGAGGAACACCGGCGTGGGTCATACTGGCCGGATGCTCGGCCAGGGATTCCGTCGACCCGAGGCTGACGGCCAACTGAAAATGCTCGAACGCATTTAGCACACGGAACGCCGCCGCTCGACCCCCAGCAACTTCGAAAGCAGCCATAGCTCCTCCGCCGATCATTTGTTCGGCGGCAAGGGCGCGGTCTTTTTCCGGTAAATCCACCGCCCAGGCGCTTATGAACCGATCGACCTTGGGGTGGCTACGCAAGTGGGTAAAAACCCGTTCTGCCACGTCTTGTTGATGCCGGACGCGAATGGAAAGCGTCTCCATGCTGCGCAGGAGCATCCAACACGTATTCGGATCGGCCATGCCGCCAAGGAAGTGCCGGTACTCCCGAATGCGTGCGATGACATCAGACTTTCCGCTGGCGGCACCGGCGATGAGGTCACTGTGGCCTCCGATGTATTTCGTAGCCGAATAGACGAGGACATCGGCGCCGTGATCTAATGGCCGTTGGAGGATAGGCCCGAGGTACGTATTGTCGACCCCGACAATCATCCGGTGGTTTTCTGTTTCGTGTTTTCGCGCCCAATCTGCCGCCTTGCGTATGCGGTGAAGTTGCATGGTAGGATTTGCGGGGGTTTCGAGATAAATCATCCCAGGGACACGTCCATTCTCTTTCTCAAGCATGGCATCTAGGTGATTGAGGTGGTCCAGTTCGACCACATGCACCCCCATGCCAGGCAGGATTTCGCGAATAAAGTGCTCCGAACCGCCGTAGAGAGGAGGGCAGAACCAAAGCGGTCGATCCGCGCTGGTCCAGGCTAAAACCGTTGTGGTGATGGCCGCCATACCGCTGGCAAAAAAGGCTGCGCCTTCTGACTCATCCCACGCAGACAATCGCTGTTCTGCAGCTTCCAGGGTAGGGTTGCTCAAGCGGCTGTAAATGGCGTTGGGTTGGCTAGGAGTTGCTGCCCCGGGTACCCCATAGGCAGTTTCCATGTGCGCAGCACCTTCTTCCGCCGAGGAGAACTTAAACGTGCTCGTGGGGTAGATGGGCGTCTTGATGGACCCCTCATGGTTGGCGGGATTGTGGCCAACAAAAGGGGCAGTTGTTTCGATATGTGCCATGCTTCAATTTCGGTAAAAAGACGGAATTTGATGCTATCAAACTGCATTTGTCCGGTCTGAGCAAAATAAAGAATAGATTTGTGCTGAATAAGGCCGCTAAAAGCGTTCAGAACGAAACAAATGAAACCCACACTTGATGCATTGGACCGCCAACTCGTGGAGTTGCTTAAGATCAATGGCCGCGCTTCTATGCAGGAACTCAGCAATGAGACAGGCCTAAGTCGATCTGCAGTATTTACCCGGGTTAAGCGATTGGAAAAGGACAAAACCATCACAGGGTATGCCGCCCAAACAAACCGCCGTGCTCTTGGCTTGCAAATCCGTGCTTTTTGCAACGTCCAGCTCAAACAGCACGACGCCCGTTTCCTCAAGGAATTCGAAGCCAACATCGGTGACTTCAAGGAGGTGAAGAGCTGCTACCACATCGCCGGGGCATTCGATTACCTCATCGCAGTGGACGTTCCGGACATGGATACGTACCACGAATTCATCTCGCGCAAGCTCGCAGCGATGGACAACATCGGTACGGTACAGAGTTCGTTCGTGATGCGCGAAGTGTTGGAGCGTTGAAGCGGTCAATCGCGAATGGCGGCAATACCTGGTAATACCTTGCCTTCGAGGCATTCGAGCATGGCACCACCTCCGGTGCTCACGTAGCTAACTTGGTCTGCAAGCCCAGCCTGGTTGATGGCTGCAACCGAATCCCCGCCACCGATTAACGTGAAGGCGCCGCTTTCGGCCGTAGCCTTTGCCAAGGCTGTAGCTACGGCATTGGTGCCGTGGGCAAAAGCGGTCATTTCAAATACGCCCATAGGACCGTTCCACAAAACCGTCTTGCTCGTTAGAACGGCTTCCACGAAGAGCTTTGTCGTCTCTGGCCCAATGTCCAGGCCCATCCAGTCCGTCGGAATGGCTTTAGTGGCAACGACTTGAGTATTGGCATCCGGTGCAAAAGCGTCGGCGCACAACGTATCGGTCGGCAGGAGCAACTTCGTACCACTGGATTGAGACTTCTCGAGGATGGCCAAGGCCTGGGCGTGCATTTCCGGCTCGACCAGGCTGTTGCCGATGGAGCCGCCTTGCGCTTGCACGAATGTGTAGGCCATGCCGCCGCCCACAATCAAGCGGTCCACGCGGCCGATGAGGTGTTCGATGATGCCGAGTTTAGAGCTGACCTTGGCGCCACCGATGATGGCGGTCAAGGGCTTTTCGGGGTTGGCCAAGACCTTGTCCAACGCGTCGATTTCGTTGGCCAGCAGTGTGCCAAATGCTTTGTCTTCCGGGAAAAACTTCGCAATGACAGCGGTAGAGGCGTGGGCGCGGTGGGCCGTGCCAAACGCATCGTTGATGTAGACGTCGCCGTTCTCTGCGAGTTGGCCCGCGAAGAACTCGTCGCCGCCCTTCTCTTCCGGATGGAACCGGAGGTTTTCCAACAGCGCGACTTCACCAGGCCTTAAGGATTGCGTCACATCGAGCGCCGCGTCTTCCACGCAGTCGGAGGCGAACTTAACGGACTGACCAAGCAAGGCTTCGAGCCGAGGTAAGATGTGCTTCAAGCTGAACTCCTCATCACGGCCTTTTGGACGGCCGAGGTGGGACATGAGTACTGCCGATCCGCCTTGGTCCAACACGTATTTGATGGTAGGCAGCGCGGCGCGGATGCGCGTGTCATCGGTTATTTCTCGGGCTTCGTTCAGCGGGACGTTGAAGTCCACGCGGATCAAGGCGCGCTGGCCTTGGAGGTCGAGGTCAGCGAGGTTCATGCGTCGGCAAACAATTGTGCGAGCCCTACTTTTTCTTCCACGCGGGCGGCCAAATCAGCAATGGCCACGCGCTCTTGGGCCATGGTGTCCCGGTCTCGGATGGTGACCGCGTTGTCGGTCAAGGTGTCGTGGTCAACGGTGATGCAGAGCGGTGTGCCGATGGCATCTTGCCGGCGGTAGCGGCGGCCGATGGCATCCTTCTCGTCGTACTGTACGTTGTGGTTAAGCTTCAATAGGTTGAGCACCTCGCGTGCTTTTTCCGGCAGCCCGTCTTTCTTCAACAGCGGCAGCACAGCGGCTTTTACCGGCGCCAACGGCGCGGGGATGTTCATGACAGTGCGCTGGGAGCCGTCTTGGAGGATTTCTTCATTGTAGGCCGCGCTTAATGTGGCGAGGAACATACGGTCGAGTCCAATGGACGTCTCCACAACGAAGGGCACGTAGCTCTCTTGGGTCTCAGGATCGAAGTAGCGCAGCTTGCGGCCGCTGTGTTCTTCGTGTTGACTCAAGTCAAAATCGGTGCGCGAGTGGATGCCTTCCAGCTCTTTAAAGCCCATCGGGAAATTGAATTCGATGTCCGCGGCAGCATCCGCATAATGGGCCAATTTGATGTGGTCGTGGAAGCGGTGCATGTCTTCGCCGAGGCCAAGGGCTTTGTGCCACTTGAGCCGGGCTTGCTTCCAGTATTCGTACCACTCGCCTTGGGTGCCGGGCTTGACGAAGAATTGCATCTCCATCTGCTCGAACTCGCGCATCCGGAAGATGAACTGCCGCGCAATGATTTCGTTGCGGAAGGCCTTGCCGATTTGAGCGATGCCGAAAGGCAACTTCATACGGCCGCTTTTCTGCACGTTGAGGTAGTTGACGAAAATACCTTGAGCTGTTTCGGGCCTCAAGTAGATGACGCCGCTGTCGCCGCTGACGGCGCCCAGTTCCGTTTTGAACATGAGGTTGAACTGGCGAACGTCTGTCCAATTTCGACTTCCAGTATCGGGATCGGCAATCTCAAGGTCTTCGATGAGTGACTTGACTGCGGCCAAGTCGTCGGTATCCATAGCGGCTTTAAACCGGCTGTTGATGCTGTCGATTTGGGCTTGGCGGTCGAGGATTCGGCCGTTAGTGCTTCGGAACTGTGCCTCGTCAAAGGCGTCCCCAAACCGCTTAGCGGCCTTGGTGACATCTTTGTTGATTTTGGTCTCGATTTTGGCAATATGATCTTCGATCAAAACGTCTGCTCGGTAGCGCTTTTTGCTATCCTTGTTGTCGATGAGCGGGTCATTGAATGCGTCGATGTGTCCGGAGGCCTTCCAAGTGGAGGGGTGCATGAATATGCTGGCGTCGATACCCACAATGTTCTCGTGCATTCGCACCATGGCGGTCCACCAGTAGTGCTTGATGTTGTTCTTCAATTCAGCGCCCAGCTGGCCGTAGTCGTAAGCCGCGGACAGGCCGTCGTAGATTTCGCTCGAAGGGAATACAAAACCGTATTCTTTGGCGTGGCTGATGACTTTTTTGAGGAGGTCGTCACTCATGAGTTTACGTTCTGACAAATGCAACAGCAAAGGTAGCGCGCAATCCCGAGTCCATTACCTTTGGCGTATGGATTCCAAACCCCGTTTTGGCTTGATTGGAAGCGGTTCGTGGGCAACGGCCATAGCCAAGATGCTCTTGACCAATACCGACGAATTGAATTGGTGGGTGCGCCGGGAAGAGACCAAGGACCATTTGCTGCAATATGGGCGCAATCCCAACTACATCCAGAGCATCGAGTTTGAAACTGACCGCATCCATGTCACAACAGATATGCAGTTGGTTGTCGATGCGAGCGATGTATTAATTTTTGCCATCCCTTCCGGCTATTTGGATGCCACCATCCAAGAACACAAACCGCAACGGGTCGGGGACAAAATCTTAATCAATGCCATCAAAGGCATGATAGTCGAATACCACAGCATTCCCGCCCGGTACCTGCACAAAGAGTTTGGGGTGCCGTACGAGCGGATTGGATTGGTTGCCGGACCCTGCCACGCGGAGGAAGTCGCACGGGAGAAACTCAGCTACTTGACCGTAGCATGCCCCGATCAAGCCATTTCGCAAATGGTGGCGGATGCCATGACGACCCGTTACATTAAAATCCAAACCAGCGAGGATGTTTTCGGCGCGGAACTGGCAGCGGTGCTCAAAAACATCTATGCGATTGGCGCGGGGATTGCCATGGGCCTTGGGTATGGTGACAATTTCCTAAGCGTACTCATCTCCAATGCCTCTCAAGAAATGAAGCGGTTTTTGGCGGCCATCCACGAACACGACCGGGACGTCAAAGAGAGCGCCTACCTCGGTGACCTCCTTGTGACGGCTTACAGCCCGCACAGCCGCAACCGAACGTTGGGCATGATGATTGGCAAAGGCTACAGTGTGAAGGGCGCCATCATGGAAATGAACATGGTTGCCGAAGGATTCAACGGCTCCGATGGCATTTTCCATTTGAATAAAAAGTTTGAGGTGGAAATGCCCATTGCCGACGCTGTATACCGCATTTTGCACGAACGGATGTCTCCGGTAATCGAGATGCGCTTGCTCACGGAGGAGTTGGCATAAGTCATAAGGGGGAGGCAACCTGAGCCGGCTTTTTCCCGTTATTTGTTAGGAATGCATTTCGTCCAAAACATAATGATTTGGTGCGCCTTAGCTGGGGTAGTCGTTAGTCCGATCCAAACGGGCCACGCCGCTGGTCAACTGAGAAATCAAAGAACGGTTGAGCACGCGAAGGCGCCAGTTGGGGTGTGGTTCGTACCCAACGGAGGACAATGGGCAGATGAAGTCTTGTACTCTGCCCGGGTGAACGGAGGCGATTGGTGGCTGACGGAAACGGGGTGGAAGGTGGAGATGCTGGGGGCCGGATACGACGCTCTGGGCCGTCACGAATCGCCGGCAGGACCGCTCGTTTCTTACGTGCTTGATGTTCGTTGGGAGGGTTGTCAACCGGGTGTCAACATCGCGGAATCCGGAATGGAAGCCCAGCATCACGTTTCGTACTACCGGGGGAACGACCCCACGCGCTGGGCCTCCAAGCTCAAGCCTAACGGTAAATTGGCAGCGCTAGAAGTGTGGCCCGGTATCCAGGCTAAAATAGACGGACAGAGGGGCGATGCGGCACACATCAAATGCGATTGGCACGTCGCCGCTGGAGCAGATCCCAGTCTGATTTCGCTGCGTTACGAGGGGCTGGAATCTACGCTGCAGTCCGATGGATCGCTCAAACATTTCATCGGTCCGCGTGTGGGCGAGGGCGATGCGGCTACGGGGGCATGGGGCCATCTCATCGAGGCCAAGCCCTTCGCTTATCAGCTCAACGGCACGCGACTTGAAGAAGTGCCATGTGATTATGAATTGGATACCCTGGACGACGGCGCTCATCGCCTCCGGTTTGTACTCGGCGATTACGACCCCACACGCGACTTAATCATCGATCCCGAAATTGAGTTTAGCTCGTTTGTGGGCTCAACAGCTGACAGTTGGGGGTTTACGGCTGCGTACGACGATGAGGGGCGCCTGATTGGCGGCTCTGGCGTTCGAGACAACGGCTACCCAACGACCGCCGGAGCGGTGAGCAGCACATTCAGCGGTGGGGACTTTGATTTTGGCATTAGTGTCTTCTCCTCAGACGGCTCCATGCTCGAATACAGCACTTACCTAGGTGGCTCCCAGCGCGAGTACCCGCACAGCCTGGTGACCGATGAGACCGGAGATATTTATGTCATGGGCACCACGGGCTCCCAGAATTTCCCGACCACTGCCGATGCTTATGAACCTGATTTCATCGGTGGGCCGATCCTCGATTTAGGGGCATTCAGTTTCTTCGGGGCATTCGACAACGGGTGTGACATTGTGGTTTCCAAAATCGACGGCGTGGACGGATCACTTGAGGCATCAACGTTCGTCGGAGGATCCGAAAATGATGGCATCAACCTCGGCCAAAAACTCAACTACAACTACGGCGATGTGTGCAGAGGTGAAGTCGTGATCGACCCGTCAGGTGCAGTGTGGGTGGCCTCGAGCTCGCGCAGTGCTGATTTCCCCATGGTGGACGCCTTCGATCCTGGGCTCAGCGGTCCCAGCGATGCAGTTGTGTTTCGCTTGTCGAACGACTTGTCAAACTTAGAGTTCTCCACCTATTTCGGCGGTGAATCCGACGACGCGGCCTTTGCCATTCAGTTTTCGTCGGCCGAAGCTTTGGCGTATGTCACAGGGGGCACCAAGAGCAATGACCTTCCGACCACCCCAGGGGCTTATCAGCAGGATCTAGCAGGGGATGTGGACGGCTATGTCTTCTCCATTGACTACGGTGGATTGCCTTTTTTGTCGACGGCTACGTACTTCGGTACGGACGATTACGACCAGTCGTATTTCGTTCAACTCGATACGGACAACCGTCCGCACTTGTGTGGGCAGACCGTTGGCAGCGACATGGCCCTTGTGGGGGATGTATACGACGCCAATCCCAACGGCAGCACCTTCGTTGTCCGGTTTAGCGAAAATTTGGAGACTGCAGAATTTGTCACCCGAATTGGGTTGCCCATGTCCGGCGTTGACATCAGTCCAACCGCATTTTTGGTTTCCGATTGCGACGAGATGTACATCAGTGGTTGGGGTGGCCAAACGAACTCAGCGAACAGCGCATACGCATCTCAGTCGACCACGAGTGGCATGCCAACGACCGAAGACGCTTTTCAGATCGGTACGGACGGAAGCGATTTTTGGTTGGGGGTGCTCGCCCCAGATGCAGCGGACTTGACGTACGGGACCTACTTCGGCGGGCCGTTTTCGAACGAACACGTGGACGGCGGTACCTCGCGGTTCGATAAAAACGGAACGGTTTACCAGGCCGTTTGTGCGGGCTGTCAGGGATTTGACGATTTCCCTACGACCGCCGGAGCCTGGTCAACGACGAACGACGCGAGCAACTGCAACCTTGGCGTTTTCAAATTCAACCTCGGTTCGTTGGTGGCGGACATTGAGATCGACGCCCCTGACCTGATATGTGCTGGGGATCCAATCCAATTCATCAACAACAGCATCGGCGGCACGGAATACGAATGGTTCTTCGGGGATTTGAGCTCGAGTGGCGAAGAGAATCCCGAGTACATCTATGCGACGCCGGGTGAGTGGGAAATCATGCTCATCGTATCAGACATCAGCGGTTCCGCCGGTTGCCTGGAACCCGACACCGCTTTCGCCTACCTCTTCATCGAGGAGACCCCCCAGCCTCTGATTGATGAAATCCCCGCAATTTGCGAGGGCGAATCGGTCAATCTGCAGGCATACGGCACCGATGCCCTTCAATGGCAGCCAGACCCCACCCTCGACGACCCCACGGTATCCAATCCATTGGTGACTCCGACGGAGACGACCACCTACACAGTGGAAGACAGCAACACTTGCGGGGTTGGCGAGGCCTCTGTGACCGTTGTGGTGGAGGTGTTGCAAATCGAGATTTCGCCCGATATGACCATTTGCAACGGTGACGTTGTGGAGTTGGAAGCAACGGGCGGCAGTGAAGTGCTCTGGAGCCCGACGGTCGGACTGGGTTCGCCAACCTCTGGGATGACAACAGCAAGTCCTTCGGAGACCACCACGTACACCGCTGCAGTCTCTACCCCGGCTGGGTGCCTTGGCGAAGAGGACGTGACCATCAATGTCATTCAGTCGGCTCCCGGAGGACAGACCTACCCAACAATATTCCTGTGTGCTGGACAGGGGGTGTTCTTAGAGGCCACAGAAGGGGACAGCTACCTGTGGACCCCTGAGGATCTGGTGACCAACCCCTACAGCCAAAATCCGTATGCTTCGCCGTCGCAAAACACGACGTATTACGTTTCCATTTCCAATGCATGCGGCGTGGGAACGGACAGCGTATCGGTGGAACTGGTGGCGCCCATGGCCTCAGCAACCGGAGGCGGGTGGATGTGCAGGGGCGAAACCATGGAGCTGAGCTCATCGGATGCGGTTTCGTACACCTGGTCGCCAGCAGCGCTGGTCGCTGACCCCAACGCCCAGACCACTCAGGTGTTCCCCATCGAAACCACCACCTTCACCATTTACGCGACAGACCAATACGGGTGCACGGGCAGTTCGGAAATCACGGTCTTTGTTTGGCAGCCGCCCTATGTGGACGCTGGACCCGACCGCGAAGTGGATTGGCTGGATGAGATCCGGCTGTTCGGAACTGTGGATGCCGACACGCTGTGGTGGTCGCCTGCCGACAACCTGAGTTGCAGCGATTGTTTGACGCCGGAAGTATTTGTTACTGGACCGCAGTGGTTTGTATTGGAATCGGTCTCTCCGGAAGGCTGCGTTGGGCGCGATAGCACCTTCATTGATGTCTTTTATCCCCTGTATGTGCCCAATTCCTTTACTCCTAACAATGATGGTGTGAACGATGCTTTCTTCGTCGAAGGCGTTGAGGCCCGGGGCTACCGACTGGAGATCTACAACCGGTGGGGCGATTTGCTTTTCTACAGCGAAGATCCCGCCGAGCCGTGGATTGGCAACCACCAGGTCCTGGACTCCGACTATTTTGTGCCGGACGGGGTTTATCCTTGGCGATTGCGGTTCGAATTGCGGGATGGACCACGTCTTGTCGAAGGGACCGTGACCCTCGTTCGGTAACCGAAGCACTTGCAGGATAAGCGGGATTCGCCTACTTTCGGAGCACGATTGCACATCATGCACATCCTTGACCAATACCTCCATCCGCTCTTTTTGGACCACGACTGCATTGTGGTGCCCGGACTGGGAGGCTTCGTATGCAACCGACAGCCTGCGCACTACGACGAAGGGCGCCAGGAGTTGACGCCGCCGTACCGTTCAGTGTTGTTCAACGAACGGCTGGTTCACCACGATGGGGTGCTGGCCCAAGCAGTTTCTCGGGCTAAGGGAATCACCCTAGACCAAGCTGTTAAGGAAATTGAGCTTGAAGTGGCACAATTGAAGACGGAAATCTCTGGCGATAAAACCGTCGCGATTGAAGGTGTTGGCCGCTTGTACAAGGGCAAGAACGAGCGGGTGAAGTTCTTAGCCGACGAACAGATGGAACGCATGCTGCGTTCATTCGGTTTGCGCAACATACCGCTTCGTCCGATTGCAGCATCGACACCGAAGCAGCCTATTCCTCAGCCACCGAAAGGCAAGGTCATAACGATGCCCACACCATCCGTAGCGGCACCATTGGCCCGCATTGCCGCGGTTCTGGCGGTTCCGGTCCTCGGCGGACTGGGCATGTTCGTGGCAGACAGCTGGGAAGGGCAGGATGTGCGCATGAGTGCTATAAACGTTCCCGAGGTGGTAGCTGCGTTCGAGCCCCGGTTTGAAGGTGAAGCCGTTCCCAGTTGGGACGACATTCAAGCGCTGGAGGAGGCAGTGCCGGTTGACCCCGAGATAGCGGTTGCACTAGAGCGTCCAACGACGCATGACATAGGTGTGCCCGCCGCACTGGACGAAAACCCAGGGCTTTATATGTTGGTGGCCGGGGCATTCTCTGTGGAGGCTAACGCCCACCTACTAGCCAATGAGCTTGCAGCGAGCGGCTTCGATGCAGAAGTGTTCGAACAAGACGGCGGGCTTCATATCGTGACGTATGCGACCCATCTGGAGGAGCAAAGCGCTCGCATGCACCTCGAGGAATTGCGCAAGCAGCGCATTTCCCAGAATGCCTGGTTGAAGCCTTGGAAGGTCATCCAATAACATGACGGCGCTCCCTGAAGCAGTCATCCTCGATTTTGGTGGGGTATTGTATGATATTGATTACGAGGCGCCGGTTCGTGCGTTTAAGGCTTTGGGTGTGAAAGATTTTGCGGGCCTCTATAAACAAACCGGCCAATCCCCAGAATTTGATGACCTGGAAAGTGGGCGCATTGCCCCCGAGGTGTTTTACCGTTTTATGGAATCGCACTGCGCACCCATGACGGAACGCCAAGCGGTGGTGGACGCGTGGAACAGCATTCTCATCGGCATGCATCCTTCTCGGGTGGAGCTCGTGCAGGCGTTGGGGCGGCAAACACGCCTCTACATCTTTTCCAACACGAACGTGATTCACGCGCACGTGTTTGAGGCTTGGATGGAAAACGCGTTTGGGTTGAGCGCATTCCGCTCTTCGTTTGAAGGTATTCACTACAGCCATGAACTCGGCATGCGTAAACCCGATCCTGCAGCCTTTCTTTCTATCTGCAAAGGCCACGGCATTGCGCCAGAACGAACGTTGTTCATCGACGACTCCAAGCAGCACGTCGAAGGCGCGGCGAAAGCCGGTCTGGAAGCCCATTGGCACCACCCAGTCCAACAAGACGTGGCGGCATGGTTGTCGAAGCGTGGCTTTGAAATCCCGGCAGGGGCATTTCGCAATCAGGCCTGATGCGTGACCGCTGTCATTTGGTCACGCACTTCGTTGAATCGGTCTTCTGAGCAGGGGAGTGCACCTTGCTCCAGCATTAAAAAGATTTCCCGACCGCGGGCTTCTTGGGCGTAATTCTTTCCGCCTTGTGACCAATGGACTTTCCCATCTTGTTTGGTGCACTGGATTACGTGCGCAGCCGATTCAGCGAAGTGAAAAACCCATAAGCTGTCCGAATCGGGCCGGTGTTCGAGGCACGCGATTGCGCCTGTGGCGCCTTCCCAGAACGTCTCACTGAATTCATCCAAGCATGCTTCAACATCGGTCGACCCTTCCCGGAGCTTTTGCTCCCAGTCGTCCGCTGCAATGCCCTCGGATGCGAGGAATCTTATAAACTCCTGGCGCACGGCTTCCAGCTCCTCGAGGGTGAGCCTTCGGTAGCGTTGCATGGATCTGCTTATTCGTTGATGTCTTCGAGCATCATGAAGAACGCATACTCCATGGCCGTTTCGCGCAAGCGCTTGAAGCGACCGGAAGCACCACCGTGTCCGGTTTCCATGTTGCAGTCCATAATGAGTAGGTTGTCGTCGGTCTTGACGTCGCGCAGTTTGGCCACCCATTTGGCGGGCTCCCAGTATTGGACTTGGCTATCCCAGTAGCCCGTGGTGACCAGCATGTGGGGGTATTCCTGCGCGGTGACGTTGTCGTACGGGCTGTAGGACATCATGTAATCAAAGCTATCCTTGTTCTTGGGATTGCCCCACTCATCAAATTCGCCCGTGGTCAATGGAATGGTCTCATCCAACATGGTGTTGATGACATCGACAAACGGAACCGCGGCGATTATGCCGTTGAACAATTCTGGCGCCATATTGATGACAGCACCCATCAACAAGCCACCGGCGGATCCGCCCATGGCATAGAGGTGATTAGACGACGTGAAACCGAGTTCGCACATGGCTCGTCCGCAGTCCACAAAATCCGTAAAGGTGTTCTTTTTGTTGAACATCTTCCCGTCTTCGTACCACGCTCGGCCCATCTCCTGCCCCCCTCGGATGTGGGCCATAGCATAAACAAAACCGCGGTCTAGTAAACTTAAACGCGTACTGGAAAATCCTGCGTCCATGCTGTATCCGTAGCTTCCGTATGCATAAAGCAAGAATGGATTCTTTCCGTTTTTCTCCATACCCTTGCGGTAGACGATCGAAACAGGGACCATGGTCCCATCCCTTGCCTCGACCATTACACGTTCGCTTTGGTAGTTCGCGGGGTCAAACGTGCCGCCCAGGACCTCCGCCTGTTTCAATGTTTCCGTTTCTTTAGTGGCCATATCCGTTTCGAACACGGTGCTTGGCGTGGTCATGCTAGTGTACCCGTAGCGCAGGCGTTGGGTGTCGAAGTCGGGGTTGGCACCGACGTAAGCGGAGTAAGCTGGGTCGGGAAATTCGATGTAGTAATCCAAGGAATCGTCCCAGCGCTTCACGCGAATTTGATTCAGTCCATTCGAGCGTTCAGAGACCACCAGGAAGTCCTGGAAGATGTCTACACCTTCGAGCAACACGTCTTCTCGGTGCGGCAATACGTCATCCCAGTTGTCGTAGGTTGTCGCGGTGACGGGTGTGCGGACCAATTTAAAGTTCTTGGCGTTGCGGTTGGTCGTGATGTAGAAGTGATCACCGTAGTGGCTGCACCCGTATTCCAAATCGCGTTCGCGCGGCTGAATGATTTGCCATTCGCCCTCCGGTGTGCTGGCATCGAGGAACCTCCACTCGCTACTCACGGTGGAATAACTACCAATCATCAAGAAGGCTTCGCTTTTGGTTTTACCTATTCCACACGAGAAGGTCTCGTCCGTTTCTTCATAAATCACTTCGTCTGCAGCGGAATCAGTGCCTAAAACGTGTTTGAATATGCGGTAAGACCGCAAAGTGATGGGGTCCTTTTTAGTGTAGAAAACCGTGCGGTTGTCGTTGGCCCAAGTTGCGCCTCCGCTGATATTGGGAATGCGGTCTTCGAGGATTTCGCCGGTGGTCAAATCCTTGAACTGCAGGGTGTATTCCCGTCGGCTTACGGTGTCCACGCTGAACGCGAGTAAGTTGTTGTTGGTGCTAACAGTGCGCCCTCCTACGGCGAAGTAGTTGTATCCCTCCGCCATTTCATTGACGTTGAGCATGACTTCTTCCTCTGCATCTAGGCTGCCTTTCTTGCGACAGTGAATGGGGTACTCTTTGCCTTCTTCATAACGGGTGTAGTAGTAGTAGCCGTTGTCGAGCAAAGGAACGCTCTGGTCGTCTTGCTTGATGCGTCCTACAATTTCTTCGAAGAGGGATTCTTGGAAGGCTTCGGTCGGCTTCAAGACCTCAGTTTTGTAGTCGTTTTCCGCGTTGAGGTAATCGATTACTGCCGTGGTTTGATCGTCAGGAGTGTCGGCTTCTTTTTGCGCATCGCTCAGGCGCATCCAGAAGTAGTCGTCCTTAAGATCGAGGCCGTGGATTTCGGTGATGTGCTCTTTTTTCTCAGCTACCGGTGCAGCAGAGAACTGGGATTCATTGAATTCGGGTCGTGTCGAATTGTTCATGTTGGAATCAGAAGTTGAGCAGGAAAATAGGCCAATGGCTGCTATGCAAGCAATGGCCAAGGTTCGAAATTGGATGTGCATGAATCTGCGGTTTGGGCCGCAAAGTTAATCGACTTCTCCCCTCGCGATACGCGCCTCTAAGGCATTCAAATCGTCTAAGGTGTCAACTGAATAAGTCGAGTGTGTGGTGCGCCCGACGCTGATGCGCCACCCGTGTTCCAACCACCGGAGCTGCTCAAGGCGCTCTGCCTTTTCAAGTGCCGTGGGGTGGAGAAGAGTAAGGGCTTCGAGTGTGCCTCGGGCAAATGCATAGAGCCCGACGTGCTCCAGCCAAGGCCCTTCTCCAGCTGGCAGAGGCAAGCGGCTGAAATACAACGCATTTCCGTTTAGGTCACAAACCACTTTGACTCGGTTGGTGTTGGTCCGCTCGGGGTCGTCAGCGGATTTAGGTCGGGCCAGCGTTGCAACGGAGGTTCCTGCTTTGCGTATGAGTTGGGCTAGCTTTTTCAATTGCTCAGGGTGCACAAAAGGCTCATCCCCTTGCACGTTCACGACCCATTTGGCCTTGAACCCCACCTCTGCTTCCCATTGGGAAAGCGCTGCATGGCAACGCAGCGTTCCATTGGCCAAGTCGGGGTCTGTTATCCGTGCGTCTGCACCCGCTTCGCGAGCAGCATGGGCTACACGCTCATCGTCTGTGGCGACAAGGATGTGATCAAATGCCCTCGATTCGCGAACGCGTTGCACGACGCGAGCAATCATAGGTACGCCAGCGATACGTGCCAGGGGTTTCTCGGGAAAACGCGTGGAACCAATGCGCGCAGGTATAACAGCAACAAGGGCAGCTGGTCGTTCGGACATCAGTCGATTTGGTAGGTGTACATCAACGAAGTCAAGCGCGGGGCCTCCATGGCCATAGGTCGAATTGCGTATTCCGCGTTCGTGAGGTTGCTGATGATCAGCGAGAGCTTGTGACCGTTGGGCCACTCCCGCCCGATGCGCGCATCGAAAATCCAAGGTAAGTTGGGGTTTTCTTCAAGCCAGCCTCTCACTCCCCAGTTGATCCCAGAAAGGCTTGGGTTTTCTTCGAATTCAATGAAGGCGGCGTCAAAATTTCTCAGCGCCGTCTGGTACCGTGCACTGAAGCCTCCGAAAAACTTCTGTCCTGAAACTTGAACATCAAATCGAAATACATGAGGAGAACGATACTTCAGTAACATACCGGTGGTATCATAGCTCGTATTCAGGTAGGTCGTAGGCCCGCCCTCGGAATCTGGGTTGTAGTTGTATTCTGGCGTCGTGCTGATAGGGTTTGTAAACGTATAGCCGGTGATGAAGTCGGCTTGGAATGTTCTCGTTGTCCAACGTCCAGTGATGGATGTTTCAACCCCCGAAACGCGGCTTCCACCAGTATTTGCACTCATGAAGCCCAATCCATAGGCATTGTCTGGGTTTGGCACCTGTCCTTCATCGGGCCCCCATTGCCCAAACGTGAACTCAATGAAGTCTTCGTAATCCTGTCGGAACAGCGCCACATCCAAGAAGCCGATGATGTCTCCGGCGCGGGTGTCTTTGAAACCAAAACCTTGTTTGAGTGCGAGCTCTGCTGACCACGAAAATTCAGGTCGTAGATCTTCATTTGGGTAGATCTGCAGGGCTCCGAGGCCGGTGCGGATGTACCGTTCTGCAATGGTTGGGAATCGGAATCCTTGACCGAAGCTGCTCCGGATGAACGTGGCTTCAGCAACCTGGTAATTGGCGCCCAAGCGGAAAACTGGCTTTCCGGCTCCTGTGCCATTGACGGAGAAATGCTCGTATCGTGCGCCACCCGCGAGCTTTATGCGTTCGCCCAATGACTGGTCCACTTGGATGTAAGCAGCGCGATTGGCTGCTGAGTTGTTGCCATCTGAGGAGCCTCCGGAGTACAATTCTGCTCGGCTCAGGGCCACCATATTGACGGCGCCCGTAGTCAGGTTGAGGCCCTCAATTCCCCATCGCTCTCCGGTAGTGTGCACCTGATATTCAGAATAGGCCACATGGGAGCCATTTGATTGATCGTTGTTGTTTTCGTTGTTGAGGTATTGCCAGCGATTGCGAAAGGTGTGACGGGTTCCGCCGGGCGTTAAGTATTGAATGTAAGGATCCACCGTTCCAATAAGTTGGGTGGTCCGGGTCGCGGCACCCCCAAAAGCCCCGTAAATTGAGTCCGGTGCGACTTGCCAAATCAAGGTGTTCAGCGATTCGCCATTCTGCCAATTGGTGTTGAGGCCGTACACCAGGCCCTCCACCTTGGTTTCACGCTTGCGCAGGTTGGCGTTGATCCGTGCGCGGTGTTCGGCCCCGTATCGATCGACGGTGCGGTCGAGTAAATCCACACCAATCAACGAGGGGGAAAAGTGGTAGTCCCGTGCGTTCATTTGCGCACCCTCTTCCGGGGCAAGAAAGCCATCATCTCGCAGGATGTTACCCCCGATTACGATGTCCCAAGAGCCGAGTCGTTGGCTGTGCAAAAAACGCAGGTTGGATTGCTGGGGCCGGACATTCCATGTTTTGGCGTTTTCGGATCGCGGGTCGGAGTAAAAACCAACTTGCCGAGTGATACGTGTGAGTGGTCGAGCGTCAGGAAACCGGGTGCGGACGTTGATGACGCCGCTCAAAGCTGCGCTGCCGTACAATACACTCGAGGCTCCTTTTATGATTTCAATTTGCTCGAGGTTTTCGAGCGGAAGGAAGCCCCAGGTTGGACGCCCGGCGTCGCCGCTCAGGACGGGAAGGTCATCGATCATAATCATGACGCGCGACCCGGCTCCATAGCTGAATCCGCTTCCGCTGCGTATTTGCGGTTCGCCGTTGACAAAGGTCACTCCGGGGTTCATTTCGAGGGCCGTTTCCAACGTGGTTGTTCCTCTGCTTTCTACGATGCGAGGAGGGAGTACGTCAATCGACACCGTTACTTCAGCTGCAGATTGCTCGAAGCGACCCGCGGATACCACAACGAGGTCTAGCGCTTCGGCGGTAGAAGCCAATGACCAATCTAAAATATAGGTATCATCAGCTGTCAAATTTGCAACGTCACGTTTCATGGTTTCCATGCCGATGTAGCTGCAAGAGAGCGTCACCCGCTGACCTGCCATAACGCGCAAGTCGAGGGCATAGGTGCCGTCGGGAAGGCTAACGGCTCCAAGCACGTCGCCTGCGGAATTTTTGGCGGTGATGAAGGCACCGGGGAGGCTCACTCCAGTCTCACCGGTGACCTTCCCGGAGAAGGTTTGTGCAGAACTGCTGAAGGCCAAAACCAAGGCGCAAAGCAGCAACAAGTGTCGTAGCATCATTCCTGCAAGATGCAACATTTGGACGAAAGTGAGCTTACGTTGCACGCGAGATAACTGCGTCGTACAGGACCTATTTTCTGTCGGAACTTGCCACGTGGACCGGTTGGAAGCGTGGTGGATATTGGCAGGCGTCCCGGGTTGGGGGGTCAAGCAGGTCGAGCATGCAGTTCGTCAAGCGGGGTCATTGGAACGTGCCGTCATGCTCCTCCCTAACGCCGACCAGTGGTTGAGGGAACGACTGCAGGTGTTGCACACCGAAAGGGCGCGGGGAAGTTGGGCAATGGGCTGGGATGCTCCGGATTACCCAAAGGTGTGGCGTGAATTACCAGACCCTCCATTGGTGGTTTTTGGACGAGGTGTGCCCTTCAAAGCGGAAGATTCCGAGTGCCATATCGCCGTCGTAGGAACCCGCAAATGCACGGTCGAGGCCCAACGCGTGGCGTTCGAATTGGGAAAGGCCTTTGCGCAGCGTAGCGCAACAGTAGTTAGTGGGCTGGCCCGCGGGGTGGATGCTGCAGCGCACCGTGGTGCCTGCTACGTGGGCCACAGAACCATTGGAATCTTAGGAGGTAGCGTTGGCTCCGTTCAGCCTCGATCTAGCGTTCCCATTGCCAAGCGCATGGTGGAGTTGGGAGGGGCCGTTGTGTCTGAGCGCGTTACGGGTGAGCCCATACAGCGCTGGCATTTTGCTGCCCGGAACCGGCTCGTAGTTGGGCTATCTGACGCAGTGGTTTTGGTTCAAAGTCCCGCTAAAGGTGGAGCGTTGATTTCGGCTCAGCTTGCAATGGATTTGGGCGTGATGTGTTGGGTTTACCGACCGGAGAACGGATTGAACACCGCGCCTTGGGCTGGAAATTGTCAGTTACTCGATGAGTACCCAACCATGGGCTGGGATTCGGTGGAAGCATTGGCGGACCGAATCATCGAGGGAAAAGGCATGGTGAATTCCTTCATTGCGGAACAGGGCCTGCCGCTGGCTTTTCGGTCTACATGGCGTCAAATCATGAAAACCAGAGGGGCACAATTAGACACTCTGGCGATGCTCACCGGCATGGATTCGCCCAGCATGCTAAAGCAATTGCATGCTATGGAGTTGGGGGGATGGGTGCGCAGAATGCCCGGGGGCTGGTACATCCCCTTGAAAATCTAGGATTCAGCGGGACGCTCACTTTCATCGTCTTCAAGGTCATCTGGAGCTTCTTCTGGTTCGCCTTCCCCTTGAACCATGTCGGGTACCAATGTGACCCCACGTAAAGTGATTCCATTTTGGACCAGCGCAATGGTCATGATGATGCTAGTCACAAGGATGATGACAAGCAGAATCCCCTGATCGAATTGTGGCTGAGCAAACTGAGCGTAGGCCCCTTGTATCTGGAAGAACAAAAGGATAGTTATGAGTCCGCGGGGTGCGATGTACAGCAAAGGGAAAATGCGTTTGCGTTGGAAAAGCATGAGGCTGATGAAGCGAACGCCGAAGAGGACACAGCATATGATGAGCCCTTCTGTGATTACATGCAAGTCTGTCAATGAGACCAGCGAGACGGTCATTCCGAAGAGCACAAAGAAAAATGTCCGGATGACAAAGGCTGTTTCGAGCGTGAGTAAATGGTAATCCCGGTGCAACTCGTGCATGCGGCGATCATCGAGCAGGTTGGCGGGAGAAGGCAACCACTGCAGGCGCTTCATATTCGTAGTCCAGTTGGGGAAAAAGATACGGTGGTTGTTGAGCATCAATCCGAAAATAAGGATGAGCACCAATGGACTTAGGTGAAGCAGTTTTTGTATTGAATAAATAAGCAGGAGCACCGCAATGCTCAAGAAGAGCTTCACGGAACTGGTGATTTTTTGCAAAACGTAGACCAAGACGTAACTCACGATGACGGCCAGAACGAGGGTCACGACGAGGTTTGCTCCTATGCTCGCAATGACGGAATGGGTGCTTTCGGCATTCGAATTCCCAAGCAAGATGTAGAACGCCATGATGCCAAAAATGTCCGAGAACGTGCTCTCATAAACCATGAATTCACGGTCGTTGGCGTCTAGGCCGGCTACACTTGGAATGATGATGGCGCTGCTCATAATGGACAACGGAATGGCGTACACCCACCCTTCGAATGTGGGGATGCCCATGGACACGTTGAGGAACGCCGCAATTGCAGCTGAGCTTCCCAGCAACGCCAACAACGCCATGGTTGCGCTTTTGACAATCAAAGGCATCTTGTCCCGCGTCAAATTCAACTCTATCGCGGCTTCCAGTACGATGAAAATCAATCCGATGGTTCCGAGCAATTCCAATACCAAGGATTCGAACGGGATAGCGTTCAAGCCCATGGCATTCAGGCCTTCGCGCAATGCGACGCCCATGCCAATCAGAACCAAGACGCTCGGGATGTTTGTGCGTTTCGCAAGCAGGTTGGCGAAGTAGCTCAAAATGATTACGAGCGAACCCCCGATGACGAGGCCATAAGCGTTGATGTCAGCAACGGTCATGCTGGTAAGGTAAGCAGGATCAGCCGAACTGGCCGGTGATGACCCGCCAAATGTCGTTACCCAAAGCGAGGGCCATCAACCCCAAAAGCAGAACAATACCAACTGTTTGGGCCCATTCCAAGAACTTGTCTGGCGCAGGGCGCCCGGCAATCATTTCATACAGTAGAAAGACGACGTGCCCGCCATCCAACGCCGGGATGGGCAATAAGTTCATGAAGGCCAAAATCAAGGAGAAGAAGGCGGTATTACGCCAGAAAATTTCCCAATTCCAACCGGCATCGAAAATGCTGCCAAAGGTGACTAGACTGCCCACTTGACTCGCACCGGACCGGCTGAACAAGAACCTCATCGAGAGCACGTATTCTTCCAAGGTGGTCCACGCGAGCGAAAAGCCGCTGGCGATCGCCTCTGCGGGGCCATAGGTGCGCTCTTCCAGTTGGAATTCCGGCATGGTCATGGGGTCCTTTTGCAAGAAACCCAGTGTGCCGCCGCTATCCGTTTGGCAGGCCAATTCCACGCGTTCATATACCCCTCGAATGACACCGACTTTAATCTCAGATGCAGGGTGTGCCCGGAGGTATTCGAGCACGTCGCCATGAAAACCGACTGCCGCTCCATCCAATGTAACAATCCGGTCGCCAGGCAATAAGCCGCCGGCCTCCGCTCCGGAACCGGGACTAATCGCCTCGACCAGTGACGGTACGCGTAAACCGAAGGGCCTTCGGATGGAGCTGTCTACTAAGAATTGCCCCAGGTCTTCTTCAAAAACGAGCTGGACCCGTTCGCCGTTTCGTGTGAGTTCGACGTTACTGACCGGATCGAAGAAGAGGGACCGTCGAATTTCGGTAAACGACGCCGGCGCTTCACCGTTGATGCTCACTACTTGGTCGCCGTCTTCAAACCCCAAGGGCTTCAGGCGTTCGTCCACCTCTAATCCGTAAGGGATGCGTTCCGCTGGCAGAACCGTTTTGCCCCACACAAGCAATACCATGCTGTAAATGGCAAAACCGAGGATGAGGTTGACAATGATACCGCCGAGCATGATGATGAGGCGTTGCCAAGCTGGCTTCGAGCGGAATTCCCAGGGCTGCGCAGGCTGCTGCATCTGCTCGGTATCCATCGACTCATCAATCATCCCGGAGATTTTGACATATCCGCCAAGTGGCAACCATCCGATGCCCCATTCTGTCTCTCCAATCTGCTTTTTGAATAGCGAAAAACCAGGGTTCATAAAGAGGTAAAACTTCTCCACGCGGGTTTTGAACGCTCGAGCCGCCCAATAGTGACCAAATTCGTGCAGCACCACCAAAATGGATAGGCTGAGCAAAAGTTGAGCGGCTTTGATGAGTGCGACCATGGGAAATGTTTAGAGGGGCAAATTTATGATGCATTTCCACGGCTACCCCGGGGGGAAGTTGAGAATAAAGCTGAATCTGAAAATTTCCACGCTTTCACTCGCGTTTCGTGTCTTATTCTTGTAAAACGAATGGCTAAGAAAAGCGCGAAGTCCTCGAAAAAAAAGGCCTTGGCCTCGTTCACGCGGCAAAAGGTGTGGACGTGGCTCATCGGTCTGGGTCCCCTCATGGGGCTTGCGGGATTGACTGCCTTGGCCTCGTTCGGTGAATTGCCGGATACGGACACCTTGGCCAACCCCAAAACGGACTTGGCCACCCGGGTTTTCACGACAGATGGAAAACTGATCGGGCGGTACTATTCTGAGAACCGATCTGACGCACGGTACGGCGAGTTGCCTCCCAACCTCGTCGACGCCCTTATCAGCACAGAGGACGCCCGCTTTGCTCGCCACAGCGGCATCGATTTTATCGGGTTGGCTCGGGCCATTGCCTACATGGGCAAACGCGGTGGCGGTTCCACTTTGACCCAACAATTGGCCAAACAACTGTTCACGGAGCAGTACGACCACACGAGCACTTTGGAACGTGCGTTCCTTCAAAAACCCAAGGAGTGGATTATTGCAGCACGCCTTGAGCGGTTTTACACCAAAGATGAAATCGTCGCCCTCTACCTCAACCGTTACGATTTCTTAAACCAAGCTGTCGGGGTGAAGTCCGCTGCGAACATTTACTTCGATAAGGACGTCAGTGAATTGGAGTTGCACGAATCGGCCATGCTAGTGGGTATGTTGAAAAACAGCTCTTTATTCAATCCGTTGCGGCGTCCTGAACTCGTGCTCGATCGGCGCAACGTGGTTTTTGGCCAAATGGCACGTTATGGCCGAATCAGCGACGCCGAGGCGGATTCGTTGCGGGTCTTACCGTTGGGGTTGAACTACCAAAAGGTCAGTCACGACGAAGGCTTGGCGCCGTATTTCCGTGAAGTCCTGCGAGCGGAATTGAAAGAGTTGTTTGCCGCGAAAGATGCCCAAGGCAATTGGGTGCTTTCAAAAGCGGACGGGGCACCGTATGATTTGTACCGCGACGGCATCCAGGTGCACACGACTATGGACAGCCGCCTGCAGGCGGCTGCCGAGATGGCTGTGCAACGCCACCTCGGCGAGGAATTGCAAGCCACCCTCAACCGTGACCTGCGTTCGCGGAGCAAATCCGAATGGCCGTTCTACGAAGGCATCGAACGCAGCGACCGTGATCTCATCGTCAACCAGGCGAAGAAGCAAAGCGAGCGCTACAGAATTTACAATGGCAAGTTTTGTCCCGAATGTGAACGTCCTGGCTTTTACATCGAAAAGGAGGATAACACTGAAGGAGATCCCATTTGGCACTGTGACGAGAAGAAAGGCGGATGCAGCCACACCTGGCACCGGCCGTCCACCAAAGAAATTAAGGCCAGTTTCAAGCAGCCTGTGGAGATGCGTGTCTTTACTCATGAAGGGCCGCGCGATACCGTATTTAGCCCACTGGACTCCATCCTCTACCACAAAAGCCTGCTGCATGCGGGACTTATGTCCATTGAGCCGCAGACAGGACACGTGAAAGCTTGGGTCGGCGGGATGGATTACCGGTATTTCAAGTATGACAACGTATCCCAAGCGAAGCGGCAAGTGGGTTCTATTTTCAAACCCTTTGTGTACGCCACAGCCTTGCGCTACGGCATGGAGCGGTGCACGGAATTACCCAACCAACGCATATGCGTTGAAATGCCCGGGGATCAGCCTGACTGGTGCCCGGACAACAGTGACTTTGAGTATGGGGAGGTCGTGACCTTGGAGTACGCATTGGCGAATTCCATGAACACCATATCAGCTAAGCTCATCAAGGAGTTTGGCCCGGTACGGGTCATCCAGTTGGCCCGTGCGCTGGGCATCGAGTCGAAAATTCCAGCGGTGCCGTCCATCGCGTTGGGAGCCTCACAATTGACCTTAAAGGAAATCACCTCGGCGAATGCTGCCCTGGTCAACGGCGGCGTGTACGTCAAGCCGACCATCATTACGCGCGTTGAGGACAAGTACGGCAACGTGATATGGACGCCTGAACCCGAGCTCCGCCAAGGACTGGATGAGCGAACGGCCTACACCGTGGTGGACATGATGAAGGGTGTAGTCGATGGCGCTTACAACCCCAAGACGGGGGAGCGCAAAGGCACCGGAATCCGCCTGCGCATGGATGTCGAACGCCGGAAATACGATAACATCAAGGTCCCTATGGCCGGAAAAACAGGAACCACACAAGGCCACTCCGACGGGTGGTTCATGGGCCTGACACCGGATTTAGTGACGGGCGTGTGGGTCGG
>NZGF01000007.1 GCA_002690915.1 Crocinitomicaceae bacterium | reverse complement strand
CTTGGTTTTGGTGTTGGTATTGAGCACGGCTTTAACCGCGCAGGCTAATACGAGTCACACGCGCGCCGTAATGGTGCCTGAGTCCGGCACTTACTCGCGTACAATTTCGACTCAGAGTCCCGACGCGCAGAAATTTTTTGATCAGGGTCTGCGTCTAGCTTGGGGCTTTTACTTTCCCGAGTCGATCGCGTCCTACCAGCAGGCGTCACTGTTTGATCCTGACCATCCGATGCCGTATTGGGGCATTGCACATGCGGCGGGTCCAAACCCCAACTCGCGGTATGCACAGATGCCCGACGACCCTCAGGGAGCGGGTTTGGCCGCAATTGAGGCGGCATTGGCACGGATTGATCGCGCAACACCGATGGAGGCGGCGTTAATTCGTGCGCTCTACGTGTTTTATGACGCGGACAGTATTTCGGATCCCGGTGAGCGAGATCGTGCATACCTTGCCCAAATGCGTGCGCTGAATAAAAAGTATCCCAACGATCCCGACGTCACAGCGCTTTACGCGGGCAGCTTTATGTCGATTAGGCGCTGGGATTATTGGGACAAGCGCGGGCAGGCAAAAGGCGAAACACTGGCGGTGGCTGAGGCGTTAGAGCATGTGATTAACCAAGGTGGAGTGCATCCGGGTGTTTACCATCTTCACATTCACCTCATTGAAGCCTCGCTTGAACCGGAGCGCGCCATGGTTTCAGCGGACGCGCTCGAGGCAACACTCCCCATTGGTGGACATGTGGTCCACATGCCTGCACACATTTTTGTCCGCGTCGGTGACTACCAGAGAGCCATCGATAACAACCTCAGATCATTGGCCGTAGATAAGCGGTTTGCTGAGCACTGGGGGGAGCTGCCGTTACCCACCATTGGCACTTATCCGTTATCGCACAAAATTCACGCCGGGCATGCGCTGGACTTTGTGCGTTACGCAGCAACGATGCAGGGCAGTTCTGAACTGGCCATCAGGTCCGCCAAGCAGATGGCGGCAGCGATGAAGTTGCGCGGAACCCCCATGGGCCGGATGCAGAAGCGCCTTGCTGCACCGTGGGTAACGCTAAAAATATTTGGACAGTGGGATGAATTGCTGGCAGTTGAGCCGCTTCAAAAGTCGACCCCCTACCTGGACGGTGTTCTCGCTTATGTTCAGGGCAGTGCTCACGCGGCGAAGGGGTCGCTGGAGGACGCTGAAAAGCAACTGGCAAAGATCTATTTGATTGCCGCGTCACCCGACGTCTCCGTCAACCGAGCAGGTGCAACAGCAACCGCGGAGCTTCTCTCCCTTGCAGCACATGCGCTCGATGGCGAAATTAAGATGGCGAGAGGCGATCTTAGGGGCGCAATTGAGGCCTTCGAAAAAGGGGTGGCGTTAGAGGACACCAACAACTACACCGAACCTCCTGACTGGCCTCAGTCGATGCGGCTTTATTTGGGAACGGCGTTACTGGCTGCGCAACGCTTTGAGGAGGCCGAAGCTGTTTTCAGGCGGGACCTGGTTTGGCATCAAAATAACGGCTGGTCGCTGTTTGGTTTAATGAAGGCACTCGAGGCGCAGGGGAGGGCAAAGGACGCCGCTGTGATTCAAGAACAATGGTCTTCGGTCTGGTCTCATGCGGATGTAGCGCTATCGATGCCGGTTATTCTCTGAGACGACAATGCGGAGCGATGGGTCAAGTCTGTCGTCGCGTATTGTGCAAACACGAGGTTGAGCGAATAAGTCGGGCCTGCGCCCGTTGGGCCATTCAACGCGCCATAGCCTGGGGCAGAGACCGCCGCACCTCAATAGGTTGTGCTCATTCTTCAGCGCGTACTGAGCGATCGAATCAGATAAGTGAAATACGGGTAAGCACTGTGGCGGAAAATGTTACGTGGTGTGGAGTTGTCCTTATGAGTTAACGCCACATTGCTTGAAAAAAGACCGGATAATTGAAAAAGAACAGTACTCAGGAAGGGTTTAGTGATGCGTTACGCAGTGTCGAGCTTCTATTGGATTCTATTGTGTTTTTTTATTGCGCACGTAGACGCCAGTGATCTCGAACCGCCCAATATGACGTTTATACCGCTTGATGCTTCGAAGTCAGAGGGCGAAAACACCGAGCAGTGGTCATTCAATGGTGCTGAGTGGTGGCTGCGGAATACAAACCTCCCAAGTGTATCGGTCTACCCTGCGACAAACGACAGCCCAACCGGCGCGGCCGTACTGGTCATACCCGGAGGCGGTTTTCAATTTGTCTCGATGTCGAATGAGGGCTGGCCTATTGCGGAGCGACTTGCAGCTCAAGGCATAACCGCCGTTGTTTTGAAGTACAGAACGGCCCCAACACCCAGAAGTGACGACGATTTCTTCGAATTCATGGGACGATTATTTTCGGGGCGAATTGATCCCGAATCGTTGAGGGCGCAACGAGCGCGTGCTGTGTCAGTGGCTAAAGCTGATGCTCAACTTGCCTTGGCATGGATCAATGAAAATGCTGCGCAGTACGCAATCGATTCATCCCGAGTCGGTATATTGGGTTTTTCGGCAGGCGCGATGACCGCAATGGCCGTTGTGCTCGATCCGGACGGCGGTGACCCACCGGCTTTTCTGGGGGCTATTTATGGCGACCTGGGTTCAGTTGCCCCACCGAAAGACCCAATGCCGCTCTTTGTGGCCATTGCATCTGACGACCCGTTATTGGGGCATCAAAGCTTTGGATTAATTGAGGACTGGCACGGCGCTGGCGGTTCAACAGAACTGCATTGGTATCAGGGAGGCGGTCATGGTTTTGGCAGTTTCTCAAAAGGAACGACGAGCGATCGATGGTTTGATCAATTTACAGCTTGGTTGATAGCAGAGGGCTTTACGACCCAGGCGATGTAATTGTTCCGTGGATTCGCTCCGCTGATAGCGCAATATTGCCCGGGATAAACGCCTGAGACGTGCGTGAAGCAGGTGTGGTGTCACGCAGCAGTAAGAATCCCCCGATAGCACTATTGGATACGAGCCTCCTGAATGCGCCGAATCACGGCTGTTTTTTGAACCGCTAGAGCGACGCTTGCTCCCTTATTAGGGTAAAAAAGGAAATCGAATACTGATTGAGAGGCTTTATTTCATTGCGGCTTGTTATCCTTGGGCCTCAACGAATGTCGAAGGAGCACATTAATGCTGCGAAAAGGTTTGGCAACCGTTCTTATCGGGCTGGTCGGGAGTACGTTTTATTCATACCCCTTGTTAGCAGATTCACAGTTCGAATCGGTGACAAAAAACGAGGCCTTCAGGGCACAACTTAATTTGCCGGAAGGCGCGGCGTTTGCGGCGTTAGAGCAGGGGCACACCTACTACCGAACGGCGAATATTAAAGATTGTAAAACGCCCGATGTGCTGGTTCATGGGTTTTCTGTGCCCTCTTATATATGGGATCCGACCTTCGACTTCCTGGCATCAAAGGGTCGCTGTGTTGTGACGCTGGACCTTTATGGACGGGGTTTTTCAGATAACCCGGATGTTGAATACACCGACACGCTTTTTGCTCACCAAGTGCTCGAATTGCTTGACCACTTAGGTCTGGAGAAGGCGTCATTGTTTGGACTCTCCAATGGTGGGCGCGTCGTCAGCCAGGTAGCTGGAATGGCGCCTCTGCGGGTAGAGCGCCTGATCTACGTCGCCTCCTCGGGCTTTGGTGATGCGCGCCGAGCGGATGATACTCGCGTTACCAAGACCGAGATCGCCGAGCTCATTGCCCAGTACCCTGACCTTCCCGCGGGACAACTGTCCGACTTCAAAGACCCGTCACAATTTCAAGATTGGGACGATCAGTATGCGGCGTTACTGGCTTACAAGGGTTTCGCCCGAGCGCTGATCTCGACGCGAAAGAATCACGACTCAACGGAGCTCGATCGCATTCACGCGATGCTTCAAGACTCCGATATTCCCGTCGTGACCATTTGGGGTGACAGCGATACCGTCGTGGTTTATGAGCGCTTTGCTAAGAAAATAGCGCGGCTACTGCCCAAGCGGGTTGAACACGTCGTCCCTAATTCGGGCCACTTACCTCATATGGAAAATCGGATCGTTTTCGAGGCGATTCTTGAGAAAAGTCTTGGGTTGTAACATCGCCTTTATGCCTAAGGCGTGTGGGCGCCGACCCGGCGCAGTCATTAAAAAATTCGAGGTCGCTGACCATGATTAATACGACTCATTTGCACCGGGGTGTGATCAGCGGGCTGATGTTTGCTGCAACGGTCTTGTGCTTGCCCGTACTGGCCGATGAACCCAGCTCATCACCGCCGATCGCCTTTGTTGGGGGGCAGCTGCTGGACGGCTATGAAGCGCCCGCTATTCCAGACGGCGTGATTGTCTTTGAGGAGGGCGTCATTACCCAGCTGGGTCCGAAGGAAGAGGTCGACATTCCTCTCGGTGCTGAAATTATTGATATCGGTGGACACACGATCCTTCCTGGCCTTATTGATAACCATGTACATGTTGACCTCATTGGTCATGGCTCTTACGAGCGCTACTACGAATTTCTGGGTGGTACGGAGCGCTTACTCGACGTCATGCCAATTGCGGCAAAGCAAATGCTGCGTGCGGGGGTGACCACGGCGCTTGATCTCGGCGCCCCGTTTGAAATTCTGACCTTGCGTGAACGTATTGAGGGCGGCTTGATTCCCGGACCTGAGTTGCTGATCTCTGGGCCTTGGATTACGCGCGTTCAATACGACACGATTCCTGACAGTTACGAGGTGGTGATCACGTCGCCTCAAGAGGCGGCACAAAAGACGTTGGAATTAATTGATCGTGGCTCGGACGTCATCAAGACGTGGGAGGGCCTTACGCAGGAGGATTATATTGCCGTTGTAACTGCCGCGCATTCGCGGGGTATCAAAGTGCACGCCCATTTGTACGCGCCTCGAGCCATCGAAATGGCCATCAATGCCGGTGTCGATGTTTTTCAACACGTCGGTTCGGCAGGAAACCCGCCTTACGACGAAACACTGATTAATACGATTGCGCATCGTGAAATTCCAATCGTGCAAACCATATCCCACAGGGTTTGGGTTTACCCTTCAACGCAGGCGTTTCCGTCACGACTGAGCCGAGCGGAATACCGTGCGGACATGCCTGACGACATTTATAAAGAGTTTATGGCCTCATTTGAGAACTTCCATCAGCTACCGTATTTCCGTAATGCAGCCACACAGATACGGAACTCGACGCAGTCGGCCGGACAATTTATCCGCGCGGGAGCTCGTATAGGCGTGGGGACCGATGCCGCAAGTCCGTTAAACATGCATTTGGAAGCCATGTGGCGTGAAATGTCGGCCCTCGTCGACAGTGGCATGACCCCGTTGCAAGTCATTTCAGCGGCCACTAAAACGAATGCGGAAATACTGGGGTTGTTTGGAGATCGAGGCAGCCTTGAGGTCGGCAAGCGAGCCGACATGCTTATTGTTGAGGGTAATCCCCTCGAAGACATTAACACCCTCGGGAACGTGGCCGTTGTCGTGAAACAGGGCGAACTTTGGTTTACCGAAGGCAGCACCGTGGCGCCTGTAACCCGCGCTAACTTCTTCGGCGGCGGGTCACGCTAGGGCGCTGACACTAAATACTAATATCGTCCCGGTTGTAATCGTGCAGATCATGACGCGCCGCCTCGTCCCAGACAAACGATAGGTTCTTGTCTTCAAAAGGTTGATATCGGTACGGCTGCTCGTCGCTAAAACGCGCCTGACGCGCGGCAATCGCGTAACCCAAGACCCGTGATCGACGCGCAATAATATCCTCGTCAAACACCTGTGCGTCACTGTGAATCCCGCCGCCTTTGACACCCAGCACCGAAGAGCGCTTGTGAAAGCCAAAGTTGACGGTAAGCCGTGGTTCAAAGCCGCTGTTGGGGAAGGAGCCGTGCAGCGCTTGGCGGTTGCACATCACCACGTCTCCGCGATCGCAGACAAGCGGTACGGCGCCATCTATTCGCTCGCTCTGCGACTGACTGACGAGGTCGCTGATGTCGATCTTACCCAGCTTGTGGCTGCCAGGAAGGACCCACACACCATTAACCGCAGTGCTCCCATAGAGTTGAGCCATAAAGTTAAAGCCGTGAATATTTTCATCAAAGTCAGGGCTGTCCCAGTGTGTGACGCCGTCTTGGTGCCAAGAGACGGCCGCACCAATTCCCGGTTCCTTAATGAACAAGGCTTCATTGAACGGTGTGAAGTCGCTGCCGTTAATCGTCTCAGCAACCTTCAGAAGCTGGGGATGCGCATAGGTGCGAAGGCAAGCATCGGAGAAGCGCAGTGAGCCTAAAAGTATGAACGGAGAGGCGGCGGGAGTCCCTGAGCTGGCCTCGGGTTCGAACATTTTCACTTGGTGTCGCCCGTTAGCCAGTTGCGTTCCGCCCAGTGGGTCGCCTAAGGGTTTTGACCAGATCAAGTGCGGTGTTTGTGAGTTGCTGCCCAGTGCTGGGTTACCTTGCGCATCGACTGCGCTGTCGGGAGACGTGGGAAATGAGGCCTTCATGGCGATCATGTCGGCTTCTATATCCTGACACTCCTCTTCAGCCAGGACGCCGGTGAAAACATAGAACCCAACTGTCGAATAGGCATCGAGAATGTGTTGTGCAAGGCGCCCAGTGTCATCAAACTCGATGGGTCCGCGGTTTCCAAGCGCCAGGGCGCTGCGCTGACCTTCGATTAAGTAGTCACGCATTGCGTCAGCCTGTTCGCCGTAGCGGGCGGCGCAAGCGTCGATGGATTTAGAGATATCGTGCATCGTGGTCTCCAATTGTATGTCAGTTCTGGACGCCAAAGCAGTCGATCTGTGTCGCCCGTATTGATCTCTTAGCGGTCTATCTACCCGCCGCTCAGTTCTTCATCAAGGTGTTTGTGAAACCGCACTATTGCCTGCTCAAAGAGACCAAACGTTAAGTGCGAGTTGGCAGATGTCGTGACGGTTTCCTGTATGTCTCTTGCTGCTGCGCGGTCTTCTTCTTGGCCCGACTGATTGACGAAGTCAACATCCTTCATGGCCGCCTCATGGCTAATTTCTTTACCCGATGTGGCTCTGTGCTTAATGTAATAAGAGAACATTTGTGTGCGAGTGGGCGACAATGGCTCGATAATCGTGACGCTGGTGTGTTTCGATAAAACGGACACACTGACGTTAGGGAATAGGTGGTAAACCAGTGTTGCGAAGCCCTCTATCTTGCGCTCATTGACGGCGACCGTGCGTAAGTTTTCGATGCGTTTGAACGGGTATACGACACGCGAGTTTTGACCAAAGGACTCGATGACGTTGATGTTATCCAGTCCAAAGGGGTAGAAGCTCTCGCGGTGCAATGACTTGATGTGGTAACCCTCAAGCAGGGTCTCGGTCAGCAGCTTCCAATTGGCCTCATCCACCGTATTACTCTGATGGATCAGAGGTTGTGTTGAATCGAAAAAGTCCAGCGCAGTGTCTAGCGTGTTCAGCTGTGGACTTCCTTCTTGCTGCACGTAGACCAGCCCTCCCTTCTCCAGTGCAAACAGCTCTTTGAGGCCCGCAGTCTCTTGCTCTAAGTCAGGAAATGCAGCGGCACCGGGAACGCCGCGAAGTGTGCCATCTAAATTGTAAGTCCAGCCGTGGTAAGGGCAGGAGAACGTACGCGCACACCCCTCACCTGAGGCGACTTTCATCCCACGATGGCGGCACGCATTAATAAATGCGCGCACCCTCAAGTCGTTGTCTCGGACCACAAGGAGTGGTGTGCCCGCCGCAGTGCGAGACACGAAGCTGCCCGCCTCAGGAATGGCCGCCGATGGACAAAACACGACAGGGCGCTCGCGCAAGAGCGTCATTTCTTGCTCGTAGCGTTTCTGGCTTACGTAGTGCTCAACGGGTTCATGCCACTGCGAGTGACCCAGGTCTGTTGTCCGGTTATCGATGTGCTCAAACACGCGATCGATGACGGCGTTGTGAGATCGGAGTCCTACTGTGTTGTTATCCATGGCGTTTGGCTTACTCTCCTCGATTCATCGGTGCAAAATATCGTCTTGTATCGGTAAGGCCGATACCCGCAAGGTGCGCGTCATCATCGGCGATAGTTCGGGTCATGCTGCCCTATGTAGTGCTCCACTTAATCATTTGAGGTCCTCTGCGGATTCAGCGATCAATCCCGTTCCTTGGTCTTACGACGGATCAGCGAGTTTGAGCAGTTGCTTGCCGTGGTTCTCGCCCGTATAGAGGCGACGCAGCGTGCTCGGGATGTTCTCGAAACCTTCCTGCACATCGACCTGGAACTGCAAGTCTCCAGACATTACCCAGCCTAGAAGATCTTGAATCGCTTCCATCGCTCGGGGCATGTAGTCGAGAATAATGAACCCCTCCATGCGACTGCGATTCGTCACGAGGTTCATTAAGTTTGAGGGTCCAGGAATAGGCGCTTCGGCGTTGTAGCCTGAAATGCCGCCACAGAGGACCACACGTGAATACAAGTCCAAATGGTT
>NZGF01000006.1 GCA_002690915.1 Crocinitomicaceae bacterium | reverse complement strand
AGCGTGACATGGAGCAACGACTTCGACTCCTTGAGCGACGATTGCGGCGCCACAGGTGCAGCCACGGTGACCTTCACTGCGACTGATGACTGCGGCAACAGCAGCAGTACGACTGCTACGTTCACGATTGAAGACACTACAGCTCCTGCCATCGACATGGCTGCAGAAGATTCCACGGTTGAGTGTGACGGTATGGGTAACGTAGACGCTGTTCTGGCTTGGTTGGATTCGAACGGCGGAGCCTCTGCCAGCGATGCTTGCAGCAACGTGACCTGGACCAACGATTACGATGGCCTTGATGCAGCGTGTGGTCCAACCGGTGCAGCCACAGTCACATTCATGGCGACTGATGACTGCGGTAACAGCAGCAGTGCGACTGCCACGTTCACGATTGAAGACACCACCGCACCAGCTATCGACATGGCTGCAGCAGATTCCACGGTCGAGTGTGACGGTGCGGGCAACGCGTCGGACCTCGACGAATGGCTTGCCTCTCAGGGCGGCGCGATGGCATCGGATGCTTGTAGCGGCGTCATATGGACGAACGACTACAACGGTCTGGCTGTTGATTGCGGGGCTACAGGCTCGACAACGGTTACGTTCACTGCCACGGATAATTGCGGCAACAGCAGCAGCACAACAGCCACATTTAGTGTAGAAGACACCACTGCACCTGTATTCACGCAGGTTCCTGGTGACCAAACCAATGAGTGTGACGAGATGGCCTATACTTCTTTGGCTTCGGATGCTTGCAGTGTGGCGAGTATCGTGGAAACCCGTGAAGTGGTTAGCGAGGACGATTGTGGTAATTACCATCACCTCGTGACCCTCACAGCCACAGACGCTTGTGGCAACAGTTCATCCCACAGCTTCGCTATTGTGGTCAATGACACCACAGCACCGGTCATCGATGATTCAGAAGGCGTTGAGGACGGCGGTATTGTCGCAGTCTGTGCTGAGGACATTTGGGGTACCGTAAGTATTCCAGATGCCATAACCCTCACAGCTTCTGACGGTTGTGCAGGCGATTTGGATGTGACCTTGACAGAGGCTTATATGGGCGAATACGCACCGACCGAAGATGTGTCAGCGTTCTGCTTGCCAAGCAATCCGGCTTCTACGGAGGACGGATTGACATGCGACAACTTCACGTCACACGCGGCGCGTTTGTTCAACTTCCCAGGCGATGAGTTCTATACGTTGACGGGTGGATTGATGTCCAACTTTGTTGACGGCACGGCGCACATCACCATGGATGTGGTTTCCATGGACAATCCAAATGCGGGTTGGACCTTCGATATCGAATTGAACGAAGGCTTGAACTGGCAGGACTGGATCGATCAACCGGGAGCGCAGAGCTATAAGTCCGATTGCGGTTTGGGCGACTATACCGAATGGATGTACTACATCTTGCAAGGCACCAGCACCGCGACTGGTTGGGGCGAGTACGAAGGATCTGAATTAGCCTTGTCGCACCAGCCGTCCAACGGATTCTTCGGATTCCAAGTGGGTCAGGGCGCGAACAACAAGAATGCCAACCACGGTTACAGCGGATGGTTCTACTACATGGGTACCTTTAACGGTGCGGATGTTATGGGAACCGGTGACGTCTTCGCGGACATCGACTGCTCCTTGCCATGGAACATCGAGCGTGAATACACTGTGACTGACTGCAGTGGCAATAGCACGACCTTCTCTTATACCGTTGATGTCAATGGCCTTACGTGTGAGCCTATCGAGCCTACGCTCGACGGAAATGACGAAAGCGACAGCAGCTGGGGCGATGACGCCATTGGTGATGACTCCGTAGGTTCTGATGACGGTTCAAGCAATGCACATAAAATAAAGGTCCTCGGTTTGACACCGAATCCGGCCAGTGATATTGCTTTGTTGACCTTTATGACGGAAGCGGACGAACAAGTGGGTGTCCACCTGTATAACGGAAGTGGTATGCTTGTCATGACACTGTGGGAAGGTCAAGTGTTTGCCAACGTCCCTATGAATATTGAAGTGCCCGCTAGCATGCTGCAGACGGGATTATACCAAATTCAGATTCTCTCAGCAAGCGGAACGGTGACGACCAAGTTGATGGTCGGAAACTGATTCTTATTAGACTCTGAGCACTGCGATGCACAGCGGAAAAGCCCTTCCAGGAATGGAGGGGCTTTTTTCATTTGTTGGAGCAAATGATTCCGCTCCGTTGCTGGAATTCCAAGTAGGCTTCAGACCTTTGGGAAAAATATCACCCATGGTCACACAACGCACCCCCAAAGACACGCACGCTTCGAGCGCGCGCATCGTTATGCCCAACGATACCAACACACTGGGGAATCTGATGGGAGGGAACCTGTTGAACTGGATGGATATCACGGCTGCGATCAGCGCTCACCGCTGCAGCCGACGCATTTGCGTGACCGCAGCGGTCAACAACGTGTCTTTCAAGAAGCCTATCAAGCTGGGCGACATCGTGACGATTCACGCCGAGGTCACGCGTACGTTCAACAGTTCCATGGAAGTGTTCATGCGGGTGCACGTGGAAGATCACCTGAGTGGCGAACAGCAATTGTGCAACGAAGCGATGTATACGTTTGTCGCGGTGGATCAGCTAGGTGCTCCTATCGCTGTTCCGGACGTACTTCCCGAGTCGGACGAGGAGCGCGAGCGGTTTGACGGTGCTTTGCGTCGGCGCCAATTGCGGTTGGTGTTGGCGGGTAAGATGCCGCCGGCAGAGGCTACAGAGCTCAAGGCTCTATTTGACTAATCCCTCTAAATACACCTGTTCAGTCGCGTCCATGCATTCATTTGAATGGCGGCAACGGTTCCCGAGCTTCGAGCACGGACTGCTCCCCACGTAAACGTTGGGAACAATGATGGTAGAACCCTGAGCGGGACTCCAAGGCGCCATCCCGAGGCTCGGGCGGGTGCATCCCCAAAACGAGGTGACGGGCGTTCCTACGGCAGCAGCGAGGTGCATCATACCCGTATCGCCGGCGTACACGTGCTGCGCACCGCGCAGCACGGCGGCGGATTCGGCCAACGTGGTTTCACCTGCCAATGAAATGACCTTCGAACCTTCCAAGGCCTTGCCCTGCTCGGTGTCGCCTCGGCCGCCAATGAGAACGACGGGTACATCAGATCGGTCGACGATGGATTGCATCAACGAAGGCGTAAGTTGTTTTCCAGAGTGGGCAGCGCCAATGGCTAAAACCGCGTAAGACTCAGGCAGCTGCGAAGGCCGGGTGGCTTCCTCAAAAAGGGCCGGCCAAGACGAAGGCATTTCCGCCCCAAAGGCACCGGCAAATGCTTCAAAGTAACGCTCTACAATGGAAGTGACCGGCTCGTGGCGCCAACCGCGCACTAGCAACCATTTGGCCCAATTCTGTTTGTCCACGGTGAAGGATATCAAGCCCAAGGTCCTTTTGATTGATCGCGATCGCACGTTATTGTGCAAGTCCACGATATAATCAAAATTCAAGGCCTTCAGCGTTTCTTTCACTTCAGCGGTTGATGCCTCAATGGTGTGTACCTCGTCGACGAGGGTGCCGAATCCAGCGACAACAGAGGCCATGTTGGCCCTGGTCAAGAAATGGATCTCACACGGACCGTGGATGGCCTGCCGCAGGCTGTCAAGCGCAGGTGCTGTTAGCACGATATCCCCAATCGAAGAAAACCGAATGACGAGAATGCGGGTAGCGCTTGCAGACATGTTACAAAGCTACCCATGCACAACGAAGATTTAACACAGGCAATCGGATGCCATTCTAAATTTACTCTCTCTTCTTGGATTCTTCGCACCCGCACTGGCTGAATAAAACCCACTGAAAATGACTTTACACGACAATGAGCCTAAAGGCAGGAGCGTTGCTCGATGAATGAAACCCTGAGCGAATGGAAGAGTTGGATTCGATGGCCGTTTGGGTGGCGGGTCAGCCTTCATTTTGCGTTCAGCAAAAGGCAAGGCGATGTGGCCAACCCATATTAATTCGCTGCGGTCATAGGTTGCAGTTCTCCAGATCAACGATGTCGAGGATGCGACCTACTGAGCCCGGACAATGCAAATTGGTGCCAAGATGTTCTATGTGATGGCTCGCGCCGCTGAATTGCCGGCGCGGTAAGCCAGCTGCGAACTTGCTGTGCGTACTTTTGTTGCAACCACAGAAGCCCTCCGCATGCAAAGCCTAACCTGGACCCCTGTCAAAGAGTACGAGGAAATCACCTTCGCGTTGTGCAACGGTGTCGCGCGCATCGCCTTCAACCGGCCGGAAGTGCGCAATGCGTTTACGCCGAAGACCGTAGATGAGCTTTGGGAGGCCTTGATTCTGTGCCACGAGAGCCAAGAAATTGGCGCCGTCATCATCACAGGCGAAGGCCCGTCGGCCAAAGACGGCGGCTGGGCGTTTTGCAGCGGTGGCGATCAAAACGTGCGGTCAACGACCGGCTACAAAGGCGAGAACGGCGTCAACCGCTTCAACATCCTCGACGTACAGCGCCAGATCCGCTTCATGAACAAGGTAGTCATTGCAGCAGTCAACGGTTGGGCTGTCGGTGGAGGTCACAGTTTGCACGTCGTATGCGACTTGACCTTGGCGAGCGAGGAACACGCTCGGTTCAAGCAAACAGATGCGGATGTGGCGAGTTTTGACGGGGGATTTGGATCGGCCTATCTCGCGCGTCAAGTGGGCCAAAAGCGCGCTCGCGAAATTTTCTTTTTGGGCGCTGAGTATTCTGCGCAGGAGGCGCACGAAATGGGCATGGTGAACCGGGTCGTGCCGCACGAACGGTTGGAAGACGTGGCCTACAGCTGGGCCCGCGAAATCATGTCGAAAAGCCCCACAGCCATTAAGATGCTCAAATTCGGCTTCAACCTCATAGACGATGGGTTGGTGGGCCAGCAGGTGTATGCCGGCGAAGCCACTCGACTGGCATACGGAACGGACGAGGCGAAAGAGGGTCGAGACGCGTTTCTGGAGAAACGGCCGCGCGACTTCTCGAAGTTCCCGAAGTTTCCCTGAGGCACGGGAGTGGGCTCGCTGTAACGGATGTCATCGTGAAGCCTTTTCCCAAGGAACCCCACTTGCTTCAAAAACGCTGAAGCATCTTCCGCAGGTTGTTCAGGCTGGGGTCGGGTTGTGCATTGGGTATGGCATTGAATAACGCCATGGCTTGCTCGAAGTCCTGAACTGCGTTGGGGATGTCTCCGGTTTCGATTCGGAAATAGCACCGCATTTTGTAGAACAGGATGTCGTTGTAGCCTTCGTCGATGGCTTGCGTCATGATGGCGGCTCCTTTCTCGAATTGTTGGGTTTCGAAGTACAAGCTGCTCAGGTTCATGTAAAACGAAGGCGGTTCGAAATCTTTTGGGCACTTGAGGTAGAACGCCTCTGCGGTTTCAAAATCGCCAAGTTTTTTTGCCGCGACTGCGACGTTTTCAAACGACTCTGGCTGGGGTTTCCACTGGGCTGCCTGCTTAAAGTAGCGCAATGACTTTTCCGGCTCCGAATCGGTCGTCATCAGACCGAGGCTGGTGTAGAGGTAACTGAATTTCTCGGGCTCAAACCGCGCGTCTGGCGTTTGATCTACCCGTTCAAAATCCCGCTTGGCGCGATTGAATTGTCCGCTTTCGTAGTAGAGGGCTCCCCGCATACCATTGGAGAAGGTTGCCGTTTCGTGGGTCAAGTTCTGCGTCCACAAGTCGATGGTGCTGCGCCAATGTTGGGTTTGGGCAAAGGCCAACCCCGCATACACCACTGCCGCCGCGCCCCCCACGCGCACCGCAGCTGTCCGCTTGCTTTCCGGTACGAGGCTCCACGCGGCCAACCACAGCCCGAGCACCGATACGTATCCGTAGCGATCCGCGAAAGGTCCGAGAAAGGTTGTGGCCAAAGCCGTGTGGAGGATGAGGTTGCCAAAGAAGAAAAGGCTGCTAAACACAAAGAACCGATTCTTCCGCCATCGAATTAATGCTGCAATCCACGCTGCTAGTCCCCCGTATGCGAAAATGGTCCAAGCCGTCCAAAGCTCCATCGGCCAATCGTACACAATGCCGAGCTGAAGCGGCAAGACAGCCTTAACCGCATACCAAATGAATTGAGCAGGCACCAAAAGCCAAACTGGGTAGTCTCCTGTGAATGCCGTTTCGCCACCTCTGAAGTGGAAGCTGATCGCCACGAAGCCACCGGCGATAAAAAGGAAAGGTAGTTTCATCAACCAGTCCGCCAGGAAATGCCGGCCGCGGAGGTAATCCAGTAGGAACATTACTCCGACGAAGGGCAGTATTTGAACCTTGGCTAAGCAGCCCAGCAGGAAAAAACCCAACGCGGCCCTGTATTGCCTCCGTTCTCTATCCTCCAAAAACCGGTCGTAAGCCAAAAGCGCCGACAGAAAGCATCCCGTGAATAGGAGCGTGCTCGTGGCCGAAACCCAGCACACCGCTTCCACTGCCAACGGGTGCGCTGCGAACAACAGTGACAAGGCAAAGGCCGCTGCATCGTGGTGCAACAGTCGCTTCCCGACGTGGTAAACCAACGCGGAGTTCACCACGTGCAGCAGCAGCGATAGCAGGTGAAAGGGCGTCGCGGAATCGTGGCCGAACACCGCATTGACCAGCGAGAAAAGCAGCGTGGTCAGCGGCTGGTACATGCCCACTGTGGCACTGCTAAACATGCCCTTGATATTTTCCCAATTCAGGGAATGAACGAATGGGTTATCGAGTATTTGGCCACCGTCGTCGATAGCAGTAAAGCCAAATTGCAGAGAGCTCGCGTAAATGCCGATGCTGAGTAGTGAGGTCAGGCCGATGCGTTGCTTATCGTTCATGGGCTTTTAATCTACGTCTGTTGAGTGCTCCAGGCTTACTGCTTCGTGAATTCTATCCAACACGAAGCGTTGAAAGCTGCCCTTGATTTTTTTCTACAAAAAAAACCGGCACGTGCGTACCGGCTTTTGAGTCATTTGCGGAGAGACAGGGATTCGAACCCTGGAGGGGTTGCCCCCAACACGCTTTCCAGGCGTGCGCCTTAAGCCGCTCGGCCACCTCTCCGTTCCTACCGCTACGCGGAAGGGGTGCAAAAGTACCGAATTTCTCAGTGCGATTCCAAAATTCCTGCGGGTCGATTAACGCACCGGCGCCACGGGACTGAACTTCGTGATTTCACCTCGTAGGTTGGTGCGCATGGCATTGCGCAAATCGTCGCCGTCGAGTTCTTGCCCAAGGCAATGCATGAGTTTGGTGATGGCGGCTTCCGTGGTCATGTCCCCGCCGGGAATCACACCGCAATCGCGGAGCATGTGAGCCGTCGCATACCGTTCCGGGTGAACCGCGCCGTGGCTGCATTGGGAAACGTTTACAAGGCTCACTCCGCGCTTGTTCGCTTCTGAAAGTAAGGCTTTCAGTTCAGCGTTTGTGGGAGCATTTCCGGAGCCGTAGGTCGATAGGACGAGGCCACTCAGGTTGGGCCAGTCGAGGATGCGCTTTAGGATTTCATTGGACTGTCCGGGAAACAGTGGCAGCCAAGCGATGCGCGATTCCATCGCCTCTTGCACCTTTAATTGCATTAGCGGGTCCCGGAATAAGATGGCAGCGTTGAACTGGATGTCCACGCCGGCTTCTGCCAAAGGAGGAAGGTTGGGGCTGATGATGGCCTGCATGGATTCAGCACTTGCCTTGTGCGTGCGGTTTCCCCGGTAAAGGGAGGACCCGAAATACACTGCTACCTCTTGAATGATGGGCGCTTCGAGACGCTGGGTGCTGGCGATTTCGACAGCACTCAACAAATTCTCACGACCGTCGGTTCGAGGCAAACCAATGGGCAGCTGACTTCCCGTAAGAATGACGGGCTTGTGGAGCCCTTCTAGCATAAAACTCAATGCCGAGGCGGTATAGGCTAATGTGTCTGTCCCGTGCAGAACAACGAAGCCGTCGAACTCGTCGTACCGCGATTGGATCAGACGAGCCAATTCCACCCAGTGTGCCACGCCGATATTGGAAGAATCAATCGGAGGTTCAAACGAGACCGCCTCAATTGTTAGGTGGTCTTGGACCAATTCAGGCACGTGCCGGTGGATTTCTGAAAAATCAAGTGGCGCAAGTCCTCCTGCAACGGTTTGGACGCTCCCAATGGTTCCACCTGTGTATATGACGAGAACGGCTCGATCCATGGGTCGAAATTACAACGCAAACAGCCGCTTGGCGTTCACCGTGGTTGTTTGCGCCACTGCTTCCAGCGGGCACTCCCACAAATCAGCAACGCGCTGAGCAATAACTGCAGTGTAAGCGGATTCGTTTCGCTTACCGCGGAACGGCACAGGCGCGAGGTAGGGGCTATCCGTTTCGAGGATTACCCGGTCCCTGTCGATGTAGGGGAGGACCTCATCAAGGCCGCCATTTTTGTAGGTGGAAACGCCTCCAATGCCGAGGTAGAAATCACCGTACGCCAGCACCCGCTTGGCTTGAACGAGGTTGCCGGTGAAGCAGTGCACGACGCCTTGTAGGTTTTCTTCGTTTAAGCTGTCCAAAGCTTCGAAAAGTGCATCGAACGCCTCACGCACGTGGATGACGATGGGCAACTTTAGTGCCTTTGCCCAAGCGACTTGTTTCTCGAAGGCTTCGTGTTGAATGGCGAGCGTCGTTTTGTCCCAGTGCAAGTCGAAGCCAATTTCCCCTACAGCTACGTAGCGGCGACCCGATTCTCGCAGGGTTTCTTCTATTGTGGTCAGTTCTTGTTCGATTGTGTCCCTCTTTACGTGACAAGGGTGCAATCCCATCATGCCAAAGCATCGATTGGGCCATTGGTCCATCATAGCATGCAACCTGGGGATAGACGCGGAGTCGATATTGGGCAGCATCAGGGTGTTTACACCTGCCTCCGTGCACCGCACCATCGCGTCTTCGCGATCGCTGTCAAACGCCGGCTGATAAAGGTGTGTGTGGGTGTCGATGAAAGCCATGGTGCAAAGCTACAGCGAGTTGATTAAGATGCTGATGGTTCGGCGTTCATTTCAATTTCATCCCCTTTCCTTGCACCTTGCAAGCGAGCGAAGTACATTTGCACCCCTGCCTCGCCAAAAGAGCGAGTTGTAGGCATCAAATCACGACAATAAAAACTAACCTGATTTATATGAAGAAGTTGTTTACCCTCCTTGCTTTGGCAGGGTTGATGATGGCTCCAGCGCCGGCAGCGGTTTTCGCTCAGGACGCTGAGATGGAAGTGGTCGCGGATTCCGCAGCTGTGGATTCTACGCTCATGGCTGCTGCAGATTCCACTGCGGCGGATTCAGCTGCTATCGCTCCATCCGTCGCCACAGAAGAAGCAGTAGAAGAGACTCGTGAGGTCCTGAGCTTCCACCAAACCGTAAAGAAGTACTTCATCGAGGGCGGTGCAACGTTCATGGCGTTCGTTCTGATTTGTTTGATACTTGGATTGGCGCTGGCCATCGAGCGCATCATCTACCTGAACATGGCGACCACGAACTCGTCAAAATTGGTCGAAGGCATTGAAGGCGCGTTAGCTGACGGAGGCGAAGAGGCAGCGAAAGAGGTATGCCGCAACACAAGAGGACCAGTAGCGACCATCTTTTACCAAGGACTGGATCGTTCCGCAGGTAGCTACGAAGAAGTCGCCAAGGCCATCGAAGATTACGGCAGCGTTGAGATGTCGAAGTTGGAGCGCGGGTTGAGCTGGATCAGTTTGTTCATCGCCTTAGCGCCGATGTTGGGTTTCATGGGTACGGTAATCGGTATGATATCTGCCTTCGATAAGATTGCAGAAGCCAATACCATTAACGCATCCATCGTTGCAGGCGGCATTAAGGTAGCTTTGATCACAACGGTATCCGGTTTGATCGTAGCCATCATTCTTCAGATTTTTTATAACTACATCTTGTCCAAGATCGACAGCATTGTATTGGACATGGAAGAAGCTTCCATGGACCTTGTTGACTTGTTGTACAAGCGTAAGTTGCAAGGCAAGTAATCCTCTAAACTCAGAGAAATCATGGGTGATAAAGGATTACGCTTAGGATTGTCGGTACTGCGCATCGGTGTCATTGTAGCTGGTGTGCTGCTGAGCTATATGATTACATCGCGCAGCGGGACTGATGAGACCTTTGTCGAAGGCCAGGAGCGTTACGGCGCCCTCCTCGACGGACTGTTTTACATCATTTACTTCGTGGGTATTGCGTGTGCTGCTGCGGCCATTTTGTTCGGTCTTGGTTTCTTGGCGCTTAAGTTGATCAACGATCCCAAAAGTGTGACCGGAACGCTCCTTGGTTTCGCTGGATTCGTGGTCATTGGGTTATTGAGCTTCTATGTCTTAGCCGATGACACTGTGCTTGGCGCTTACGAAGTGAGTGGTATAAAGGTGTCGACTGGCGAGAGCTTGTTTGCAGGTGGAGGGTTGTACTTCGTTTACCTGCTCGGGGGCTTGTCGATTTTAACCATTGTCGTTGCTGAAATCCGCAGCGCACTGAAGTAAGAGCATGGCACGCCGAGAATTACAGGAAATCAATGCGGGCTCGATGGCGGACATCGCCTTTCTCCTCCTGATTTTTTGGTTGGTTACGACTACCATTGATTCGGATGAAGGCATCAAACGCCAATTGCCTCCACCGGTGCCGCCGGACATTGACGTTCCTCAGGCAAAGGAGCAGAACGTATTCAACGTGAAGGTCAACTTCTTGGATGCGTTGCTGGTCGAAGGCGAACCGGCCGAAATTTTGGATTTGAAGGACAAAGCGAAAAACTTTTTGATCGCTACTGGCGACGGTATCATGTCTCATCCTGTGGGCCGCGAGACCGTAGGCAAGAACCGGGAGGTTGAGATGATCACCGGAGCCAATGGCAAAACGAACGCTGCGTTCCCCGAGCGGTTGTGGGTTAGGAAATCCGATGTCAGGCAACGAATTGCCGAGTACGAGGCATTTGTAGCAGCATCGGAGGATGAGAACCGCAAGAAGAATTACACGAAGGTTCTAGACAATTGGAAGGAAAAGCTGACGACTATTGAGTTGTTGGGCGGCGACTACAAAGAGCTCCCTCCGTCTGCGTTGATTTCCATGCAAAACGACAACGCAACTACCTACAACACATACCTGCAGGTACAAAACGAATTGCAGTCTGCGGTAAACGAGTTGCGCGACGAATTAGCCGTTGCAAAGTTCGGACGGACGTATAAAGAGTTGGAAGATTTGTATGACCGCAATGCCGAGGACAAGTCATTGTTGGACAAAATCATTGCCGTTCGTTCGGTGTACCCTCAGCGTATTTCTGAGGCCGAGCCGCGCGAAGGATCAACCTACTACTGAAATGGGAAAGTTCAAGAAAGGCAATAAGCGTGGTATGGCGGTCATTTCAACTGCCTCTCTTCCCGACATTGTATTCATGCTGTTGTTCTTCTTCATGGTGGCAACGGTGTTGCGTACGGAAGAGGAAAAGGTTCGACTGATTCGCCCCGAGGCTTCGGAGTTGTACAAGATTGAAAAGAAGCACTTAATTCGCTACGTGAATATCGGTGTCCCCATGGACCGCCGCTACGGAACTGAGCCAATCATGCAGCTCAATGATGCGTTCTCTTCACCGGAGTTAATCCAGGACTGGGTCAGTAATGAAAGATTGACACTGGCTGAATCGGAGCAAAGTAAGATGTGGGTCAGCCTCAAGGTGGACAAAGACACCAAGATGGGCATCGTGACTGACGTCAAGCAAGAGTTGCGAAAAGCCTCGGCCTTGAAAGTACTCTACTCGGCGTCAAGCCGTGAGCGAACGAGTTCCGAGAATTAGACGCATTTCACGCAATGAAATTTGAAATCCCCGGCCTTCGCTGGGGATTTTTTGTTGCATGACCGTTTCGTGGGGTGACAAACGGTATCTTGCACGCACCTGTAAGAATCAAAGCCATGAGAAAGCCATTTTTCCTGGGGCTGTTGTCCCTGATTTTGTGTTTGAGTGCATCTGCACAAGTCCCCCACGGGGGTGAACCTCTGTGGCAGGACCAGCTTGTATTGAGTGACGTGCCTGTTCACCGCATGCCGGGAATCGATCTGGAGGCGCTGCGTATAGCCGACGAGGTTACCGATGCGGTCAAATCTGCTCCGTGGCGTTTCGGCGAAGAATTTGATGTCAACATCGGATTGGACGATGGCCATTGGAGCACTGCGAACGGCACGGCGGTATGGCGCACGGTGATTGAAGCACCGGAAGCGTTGGCCATAAGCTTACGCTTTTCAGCGTTTCAACTGCCCAAGGGAGCGCAGTTGTTCATCTGGAACCGCGACGGCATTGAGTTCATCGGGTCTTTTGACCACCGCAATCAGAAGGAATGGGGTGGATTGGCGACCGGACTGTTGGCCGGAGACGCATCGGTTGTGGAAGTGCTGTGCCCTGCAGATCGCGTGGATGAAGTGCAACTGACCATCGATCAAGTTGTGCATGCGTACCGTGACGTGGTGGGCAAGGCTTCACTCGTCGCCGAAGCGCTCGGAGCGGAGCGCGGTCCATATGGTAATTCCGGCGATTGCAACATAAACGTCAATTGCCCAGAGGGAGCGACGTGGCAGTGCGAGAAACGATCGGTTGCCCTCATCCTGTCCGGTGGATTCGCAGTGTGCACGGGCGCACTGGTGAACAACACTGCTCAAGACGGGACGCCGCTGTTCCTCACCGCCAACCACTGCCTCGGAGGCAGCGTGGGGAATTGGACGTTTGTGTTCAATCATGAAACCGAGGGTTGCACCGGCAACAACGGCCCCACAAACCAAACCGTCAGCGGTGCTGAAATCCTGGAAAATAACGGTGCCTCTGACTTTGCCCTCCTGCTGTTGGATGAAACCCCTCCGGCCAGTTACCAAGTTTTCTATGCAGGCTGGGATGGAACGGATGCGACTACGGTGCAGAACACCACAGGAATCCACCATCCTGCAGGCGATTTGAAGAAAATCTGCATTGATGAAGACGCTGCCTACCACGACAATGCGGCGGGTGCAGCCGTCTGGTGGATTGACGAGTGGGAGGACGGTGTTACTGAAGGCGGTTCCTCCGGTTCTCCATTGTTTGACCAGAACCACCGTATCATCGGCCAACTCTATGGCGGAGCCGCGGCCTGTCAAGGTGCCGTCAACAACGGCCAGTTCGACTATTACGGTCGGATGGGCGTGAGCTTCAACAACGGCATTGCGGACCATCTCGATCCCCTCGGTTTGGGACTAGAGGTACTGGACGGATATCCAGCTGCGGGCTGTGTCACTTCATTCGCAGTGGACCTAGGTATCGGCATCAGCGACGCCCCCGACGGAGTGTTGTGCGGGGGTGGCGAAGTGGTCATCGAAGTCAACCTGACGAACCAAGGCACGGATGAATTGACTTCCGCGGTCATCGGCTACACCATTGGCAGCGGCGCCGAGCAGACGACCCCCTGGAGCGGGTCGCTTGATCAATACGAATCCGCCACTGTATCGCTGCCAGCCTTTAGTGCGGCCGATGGCAACACGACTGTTGAGGTTTACGTAGTATCTGTGAATGGAAGTACCGATGAAAATACCTTTAACAACGCAGCCGAAACGACCTTCACGGCGTTTGCCGGAGACACCTATGATTTCAGTCTCGAACTGGTTTTGGATGATTACGGTTCAGAAACGACCTGGGATCTCCGTCGTTTGGGGCAAGTGATTTACGAAGGCGGCCCCTACGAAGACGATCAGGATGGTCAGGTCGTCTCTGTTCCGTTATGCTTGGAAGGAGGGTGTTACATACTACGCGTCTACGACAGTTGGGGAGATGGCATGTGCTGTGAGTACGGCGAAGGAGGGTGGTCCATTCTGGGCCCCCAAGATGAGCTCATCGTAAACGGTGGCGAGTTTGACGAGCTGGACCTCGAACAGTTCTGTACGGATGAAATGAGCATTCCAGAAATGCCAGTGCGTGATCTCTTTGTGTTTCCCAATCCCGCGAGCGATATGATTTCCATTGAGGGTATTGGAACTGGCGCGATCGTGCGTGCCTATGATGTGATGGGAAGAGAAATAGCGGATGAGCAGGTGCGTTCTGGTAATGCACGGATTTCGACGGCTTCTTGGCCGCGTGGATGGGTCATGCTTCGTGTGGAGTGGAACGCCGAGATTCGAACGGCACGGGTTTTGCTGAAGTAAGGGCATGACTGCTCGAACCATCCTTTGCCTTTTCATCGTTGGAATTTGCTTTGGCTGTTCAGTTCCTGAATCGGTCCAATCGGTCTCAAATGCTGACGTCTTCGGTGACCCTTTCGAATTGCTTGACGCCTCGGTAGAAGGCGATGCACTGGTGCTCCTGGTGCAGTACAGCGGTGGGAGCAAGGCGCATGATTTTGCTTTGCTGACCTCCGGCGCACCGACCAAGTCATTGCCCCGCCAAGTTCTATTGTCCGTAAACCACAACAGCCATGGCGACCGTGCACGGGCCATGATCACAGAGGAAAGGAAATTTGATTTGATGCCGTACCGCGATCCAAGAAACAGCGTTGTTCACATCCGAATTCAGGGAGTTGAAAACGTGCTGGTCTATCGTTACGCGCAGTAATCGAGGATTTTATCCGCTAGAACGTTGCTGAGCTTGAAATCGCTTTTACGACCTGTAAATTGCAGAAGTAGTGAGGCAAAACTCAGGGTCTAAATGGAGCCGGCAATAAAAATGGGTTTGAGTTAGTCGGTTGGAGCAGAGAAGGCAGGATTCTGCATTGAAATCCTGCGAAACCCTGGAGTAAAATCTTACGTATGCCCAATTGATGCAACATAAGTCCAACCTTTTCGTACCTCTCATTCGGGAGCCGCTGTGGAGCACTGCAAAAGAACGGTGGCTGACCAGGCTATGCATCGCCTTTACACTATTCGCTACGGTTGCATCGTTATTCGATCAGTTTGGACATGTGTCTATTGAGCTGAGCCAAAAGGACTGGTCTGGATTCGGTTGCCAAATTCTATTTGTCGTCATCGTCATCCTGTTGATTTATGGTGGTCTCGTTTACCAGATCACACGACTTAAGTACGTTGAACGATTGAGAGAACCTCCTCCGTCAGTAGACAAATTTGAATTCAGACAGGAGGGAGAAGTTACCATTTTGGTTCCTTCTTACAATGAAGAGCGAAGGACCATCTTTCAGACCCTGATGAGCGCTGCACTGCAGGAAGGGGTCAAGAAGCGGATCGTATTGCTCATCGACAACTCCCCTGATCCATATACTCCCGATGAGATGGCGCTGTTGGTGGTGGCCCGCCAAACGGTTCTCGATGTTGGAGAAAAAATGCGACGCCTTCATTCGAAACTTACTCGAATGTACGAGGCGTCATCTCATCTGCTTGCGGCGGATGCCTGTCGAGCCTTGGCCGACGCAAACGACTTTTGTGGAGAATGGTTTGCTGAAGAAGCCTCTTCGCTTTTGAATTCGGAAGAGCTCGACCACACTGACCGGTTCTATGCCGCAGAAGTTCTTGTGAGCAGAACATATGTCCATTGGGATCGAGCTCACCAATGGAGAATAATGGAAGGTTCCATTGATCAATCGAACATCCATTCTGCATGGTCGCATTTGCTGGATAGTTTTTGTGCCGAGGTATCTTCTTTTGAGAGAAAACAGTTCGTAAACCTCTCACAGGAGCCAAATAAGGCCGCGAATTTGAATAGCTATTTAGGACTTTTGGGACGCGCTTGGAAAGAGATAGAAAACCATAAGGGCCAGGTGGAACTGCAGGTAGCGGCTGATGCCAATGCACCGCGTTCATTTGAGGTGAGCCAGAGTGAATTTATCCTCACGCTCGACGCGGATAGCATCCTTTTGCCTGAATACGCCAGCACGCTGCTGAAAGAGATAAGCAAGGCGGAAAATGGACGCGTGGCAGTGATTCAAACACCCTATAGTGCGATTCCTGGGGCCAACACCGTCCTGGAACGCTGCGCTGGGGCGACAACGGACGTTCAGTACATCATTCATCAGGGCTTTACTTCATGGGATGGGACGTATTGGGTCGGAGCCAATGCTATTTTGAGAAAGTCTGCATTGGATGAAATTGCGGAGGAATTTGTGGAGCGCGGGTATTCCATGAAGCGGTTTATTCAGGACCGTACCGTTATTGAGGACACGGAAAGCACAATTGATTTGCTATCGCGAAAATGGCAGCTCTGGAATTACCCGAAGCGTTTGGCCTATAGCGCAACTCCCTCCGATTTTGGTTCTTTACTGATTCAACGCAGACGCTGGGCAAACGGCGGACTAATTATACTGCCCAAAGCAATTTCCTATCTTCTCAAAGGCAGCAAGTCGAGACAATTAAGAGAATCGTTTTTCAGGGTTCATTATTTAGTCTCCATTGCAACGGTCAATTTGGGACTTATTTTACTCCTGGCCTTTCCTTTCACTGATGCGGCCACTTCTTTCTGGTTCCCGCTTACGGCTGTTCCTTACTTTTTTCTATACGGAAGGGACTTGCGACTGATGGAGTACGAAAGGAACGACGTTCTGCGGGTGTATGCATTAAACTTACTCCTTATTCTGGTGAATCTTGCTGGCGTCATCAAATCCATAGAACAGGCTTATTCCCGCAAGAAAATCCCCTTTATTCGAACACCGAAAGTTGAAAATCGTACCCGGGTTCGTCCTGTCTTTATTGTTCTAACCTACCTGCTCCTTATTCAATGGTGTATAGGGGCGTACTGGGACTTTCAAAATGGGCATCCGATTCACGGGATTTTTGCGGCGCTTAATGCGTTATTCCTTTGCTATGCAATCGTTGCATTCGTCGGAGTCCGAAATTCGATTTCAGATATCCTCCACCCTTCGAAGGCCTAATTTGAAAGCTTGCTTTATTGCTCTTCCGCGCAGTCAGGGGCACTTCACTTTCAATGATTAGCTTACCGCATTCGTGCGGCAATTTGTTCGCCGATGTCCTCTGTCAATTTCAATGCACCGCCTTTTAAAAGGTGCTGTTCCCCGTAGCGGTCATCAATGGAATAAAGCTCCATATGATCTTCATACCCCATGGTTTCTATGACATCATTGGCACCCCATTTATTTAAATAGGCAAAGTATATGCAACCATTGGTGTCCCAGAGTTTTTGAAAATAGAAGATGCATTGAATATCCTTTTTAGCGCACTTATTGTGCAACGATTCCATCTGATTCATGATGGGCCCAACCCTTCCAACACAGTTCCAATTGATGGTCGGATTATCCAGATTTTTGCGATAATCAAAATCCTTTGCGATGAACACTTGTTGAGCCAATAAGCTGTCAGAACTTTGCCTCCATTCTTCTCGCTCTGCATCCAAACGACCTGTTTTCCAAGTGTCTTGTGTTAGCTCGATGAAGCCGCGCGTCGCGGTTGTGGGAATGAATGGTGGACTAGGCGTATTGTAATTGGACTTTTTGGCAAACCCTATTAAATGCTCTGCCCACCCACGAATCAAAATTTCACATTGCTCCCAGTTGGACTCAGATTGGCCGGGTGCCTTCCATGGCAAGTGTCGGATTCGACGGATGACCTCAATCAAGTTGAATTGAGCAACATGCCTTAAGTTCTTGGCATCAGCCAATTTATGATCTTCCTCTGGCAGTACCTCGAAAAGGAGAACTTTGATTTCTCCTTTTTGCGCACGATTGATGAGTTGACCTGCCAGATTAAAAGACTCCGGCGGCACCGTTTTCAAAAATCCAAAATTGTGCCAAATCAAGCCTTGTTCTTTCGTTATTGAGTCTAAAACCGATGGAATGATGTGGTGTGCGATTGTACTCGATCCAAAGACCAAAGAATTCGCCTGAGCCTTCCGTGCGTCTTCAATGCGGTAACCATAGTTCGGAAAAACATTCTTCCAGTCAAAAAGCCCTGTCCATGGGGTTATCGCTTTGGAAAGCAACCATCCCATTACCAGGATTTTTACTGTGCCCAAGATGATGTTGCCCTTGCGCCTCCCATTTTTCCGAACATATAGATTCTCCTTCTTGCTTTTGCGCAATTGTTCGGGCCCCCATTCCAACTTAGGATCCATTGATTTCTACTGTTCTCGTCCGATAAAGTCCAGAGGTAATTGACTGAGCTGAACTAAAGAAGTAAATTAGCGATGGCAGCTGTCTTCTTGCATTTACTTGGCGGAATTTATCACCCTCTATCGGTGGACGAACACCGGAGTGCGCCGAAGCATTAGCTCAGTAAGATTTTATCCGCCAGAACGTTGCTGAGCTTGAAGTAGCTTTCTACACTCCATCCTGCAACGTGGGGGGACAGAACGGTTTTGGGATGCTCCAGCAAACGTTGCAAGGTGGCTGGCCGTTCGATCAGCCCTTCGAGGCTACGTTTTTCATATTCCAGTACGTCCAGCGCAGACCCTAGGATCTGGCCGTGATCGAGGGCATCGAGAACAGCTTTGCTTTTGACCACTTCTCCGCGGGCGGTATTCAGCAAGAAAAACGGTTGCGCAAATTGAGAAACCCATTTTGCATCGACCATTCCGCGGGTTTCTGTGGTCAATGGAACGTGCAGGGATACCACATCTGCTGTGTGCATAATCGCTTCGAGGTCGCATTCCTCCACACCGTAGTTGCCAGCGAAGCCCGAAGTGTATTTGTCGTAAGCAAGTACCCGACACCCGAATCCGCGGAGGCAACGAGCAAACGATTGGCCCGTATTACCGAACCCAATAATGCCCACCGTTCGTGCCTCGAGCTCAACGCCTCGGTAGCCTTCCCGGTCCCAGCCGCCACTCCGAACGTGATGGTCCGCCCTGGCAATTTTATGCAGCAAGGCGAGTAACTGTCCTACGGCGTGTTCCCCGACAGCGGTGGCGTTGCCTTCGGGTGAGCAGATGATTCGTACGCCACGCCGTTCGGCCTCGGCGACGTTGATGTTGTCTAATCCTGAGCCGCTTCGTGCCACCCATTGCAGGTTGGGTAGTGCATCAAGGAGCTCCGCGTCCACGGTGAGCCTCGAGCGCAGTACGATTCCAGTGCAGGTGGATAGAGAGCCCGAAAGCACTTCGTTGCGTACTGTGTTTTCAGCATGAACGCAGACCATACCCGCGGCCGTAAGACGCTCCCAGAGCACTGCATGGACCGTATCGAGAAATGCGACGTGTGCCATCAATTGAAGTAGCCGCCGACCAGGCTGCCAACAGCGAAATAGATCATCAGGCCGATGATGTCATTGACCGTGGTGATGAAAGGCCCGGTGGCAAGGGCGGGGTCGATCTTGTAGTGGTTCAGCATCAGCGGAACGAACGTGCCAAACAAAGCAGCGAAAACAATGACGCAGAGTAAGGCAATGCTGACCGTGATGCTGAGTGCAGTGCCGAAACCGAGTACCATACTCGATCCGAGGATGAGGATGGCGCAGATGACTCCGTTGATAAGGCCCACGCCGAGTTCTTTGGAAAGGCGGCCGATGATATTACCTGCAGCTATGTTGCTGGCAGCGAGGCCCTGCACTACGATGGCCGCAGACTGCACCCCGACGTTCCCACCCATCGCAGCAATCAGCGGGATGAACAAGGCCATTTCGGTGTTTTCATTGATGTCAAACGCACCGATTACGTAGGCACCGCCCAGTCCCCCTACCAAGCCAATTAACAACCAAGGAAGCCGGGCACGGGTTAAGGCCCATGCGCTGTCGCTGGATTCGACATCTTCCGATATGCCGCTGGCCAATTGGTAATCCCGCTCGGCGTCTTCGATGATGGCATCGACGGCATCGTCAATGGTGATGCGGCCGAGCAGTCGACCTTCTTTATCGACGACGGGCAGGGCAACCAGGTCGTAGCGTTCCATTAGTTTGATGGCCTTCTCTTCTGGCTCTTCCGCTAGAATGGTGACTATGTCTCCTTGGGATTGCAGCTCGCTGATGAGCGAACGTGTGCTTTCGGCAGCCAGTAGCAGGTGCTTAAGGCTGAGCCTTCCGGTGAGGCGATCGTCAGCGTCGATTACGTATACCGTGTAGACCTGGTGAAGCTCATCGGCTTGCCGGCGGATTTCGCGGATGGCCCGGGTGACCGTCCACTCGCCGTGAACTTTCACAAGTTCCTTTGCCATAAGAGCACCAGCGGTGCCGTCTTCGTAATTCAGCAGATCCCGGATGTCTGAGGCTTGTTCTTCGTCCTCCAAAAGGCCAATGACCTCCTCGGCTTTGGTCTCCGGCAGCTCGCCCATGACGTCTGCCGCATCATCTGAGTCCAGGTTTTCCAAGACCTCTTCTGCTATTTCCTCCGCGGTCATCGCACTGAGCAGGTCCGACCGCTGTTCTTCGTCCAATTCGATGAGGACATCTGCCTTCGCCTCGTTGTCCAGCAGGCGAAAGAGGTAGCTCGCATGGTCGAAATTCATCCGATCAATAACCTCTGCGATGTCCGTTGCGTGCAATTCCTGCAACGAAGCCCTCAGCTCGGAATCTTTTCCGGCGTCGATGCGCTCATTGAGCTGCTGAAGGTATTCTTTGGTGAGGTTGAGCATGAGGGAGCACTGCCAAAGGTAATCACCACGCCTTCACCGCTGGTTTCGCTTGGCGGCAAAAAAGTCCTTAAGGAGTTGACTGCACTCTTCTTCTAATACGCCCCTATCGACCGTGGTTTTGGGATGAGTCAAACTGACTTGCCCCGGATTCATCCACGTTCGGTAGCCACGTTTGGCGTCGGATGCACCGAATACAATTCGTCCGATCCTAGTCCAGAATGCTGCTCCGGCGCACATCGGACAGGGCTCCAGGGTAACATACAATGTGCACTGGTCGAGGTGTTTTCCACCGAGAAATTCGGATGCAGCTGTGAAGGCCTGCATCTCCGCATGTGCCGTAAAATCATTCAACCGTTCGCACAGGTTGTGTGCACGGGCAATCACTTGCCCTCGGGCGACAATGACCGCGCCCACAGGCACTTCGTCCTGCTCAAACGCGTGCCGGGCCTCTGCCAGGGCGAGGCGCATGAAGTGTTCGTCGTTCAGCGGTTGTTCCACTGCTCGAAGTTACGCGGAAGCTACCAATTCGTCTAGCGCGAGTCGAGCAGCCGCATTGGCTTCGAGGCGGGGAACGGTTCCGGTTGGAGTCGGCAGTTGCCCAGACTCGAGTTGTTTTTGAGTGCAGGTGGAAATGCCGAACATTTTGGCCCAGTGCCTCGCGAGGTAGACTTGTTCTGGTTGTCCAGGCGTGGGAATTAGAACCGGACACTTACCCAACGCGGCCATGTCCAGCAAGGAAGAATACCCCGAGCGGCAGACGATGGTCTCTGCTCCTTTCAGCGCGCTCGCCAATTCCTCAGCGTTGGGATTGGGCCAAATGGTTACGAGGCCATCAACGTGTGAAGCAGCACCCGGTCGTCCTGCAATTAACAACGCCGGTTCATCGGTGGTCTTCATCCAGGCTATAAGCGCTTGTTCCATCAAACTGCGGTGGGGCTCCGGTCCGCTCACCATACCTACTTTTTTCCACGGTCCCGCCTGCACGTCCAAGGGAAGCCGAGAGAGTATGCCTATGCACCGGGCTTGTAGCGCAGGATGTTTGAAAGCCAGTCTGCCACTCAGCCGGGCCTTGTTGTCGTCGGGGATCCAGACCGCACGGAATTTTTTGGCGTGTTGCTGAACGAACAGGCGTGCGGCCCGTTCGAGTCCCCTCGGAACGGGCAGCTGCAACTGATGAGATATGAGTACGGCGGGCACCTCCGGATGGCGAACGCCATAACAGTTGTCGCTCACGATGTGGGTGATGTCGTGCGCTTCGACGATGGCAGTCGTCCACTTGATTTCATCTGATATTCCTTTCAGGAAGCCCGGTATCTGCCTGACGATTTTAAGCATCGTACCACGCTTGGCATACGTAATCTCTGGCCCTGGTTTGTAATGAAAAACAATGGGCTGCCCTGCGAACTGACTTTTGAGAAAGGCTAGTGCCGTGCCTTTGGTACCCACATGAACGACCCATCCTCGGTCGATCGCATGCTGAATCAACGGCGCCATTCGGGTAGCGTGCCCCATGCCCCAATCGAGGATGGCAAACAGGACCGAGGGTTGGAAAGAAGAGTCCGTGTGCATCCGTGCGAAGTTCAGTAATTTTGACGGGCTATGGGCAAAGGGAAATTGGCAAAATGGAAGGAGTTGGCCACCTTCGATCGCGTATTCGAACCGCCGCTGAGCGAAGCGATTGAGGGATCGGATTACGAATTGAAAGGAAGGTGGTCGCAAGAGGTCTTCGGTAACGACAATCCGATCGTGTTGGAGTTAGGATGTGGAAAAGGAGAGTACACGATTGCCCAGGCCCGGCGCAACCCCGATTGCAATTACATCGGAGTGGACATAAAAGGTCAACGGGTGTGGCGTGGTGCCAAAACCATCAATGAGGAGGACATTCTGAACGTTGCGTTTTTGCGAACTCGGATTGAGTTTATTGAGCGGTTCTTTGCTCCGGGAGAAGTAAGTGAAATTTGGTTGACTTTCAGCGATCCGCAGCCCAAAGACGAGAAGGGAACCAAAAGAATCACGTCTTCTGTGTTCATCGAACAACGCTACCGTAGCATCCTCCAACCGGACAGCATCATCCACATCAAGAGCGACAGTGCGCTGCTCTATGAATTGTCAAAAGAGAGCTACGTGGAGGCTGGTTACCAGATCAACTACGACAGTGCGGATGTTTATGGTGAACTGGTTCACCGTGTGCCAAACGAGATGCGGGACCTGCTCGAGGTCAAGACCTTTTACGAGCAGATGTGGTTGAAGCAAGGCAAGAAAATCCATTACCTGCAAATCCAAATTTGAAGATGGCCACCTTGCCCCAGGACGAGTTCAAACGGGCCGTTTATGACTTGACACGCCTTATCCCTGCGGGTCGCGTCTCAACGTATGGGGCCATTGCCAGATGCATAGGTGCCTCAGGAGCCTCCCGCCGTGTCGGTTGGGCATTGAATCAGTGCTTCGGGGAAATGCCCCCGGTACCGGCGCACCGGGTGGTCAATCGCTTGGGCCTGCTCACCGGTGCTGTGCATTTCCCTGTCGATGCTCCCATGGTCGACCAACTGCGCGCAGAAGGGGTGGAGGTCTTTGATAACCAGGTTATGGGGTTTGATGGGGTTTTTTGGGACCCTTGGAAGGCGGGCGAATGGTAAGAAATGTCGAACTTTGTGAGTGAAAGAAACGGCGATGAATTGGACTGAAGAAGCAGTACTGGAGGCCTTGAAGGGAGTGTTGGATTCGGAATTGGGCAAGGACGTGGTGACCTTAGGTTGGGTGGAAGTCAACGCGGTCTCAGAAGGCTATGTCGACGTCACCGTCAAAACCGCGAACCCTGCAATGCACGCACGCCAGCGCGTCGAAGAAGCAATCCAGTTCGCATTGGAACGGGCATTCGGTACAGACGCTAAGTTTTCTATCGCCGTGGTAGGCGTGAAGGCTGAGGAGCGCACACCGGAGACGCGCAAGGTGTTGCCGGGCGTGAAGCACGTTATCGCGATTGCTTCCGGAAAGGGTGGCGTGGGCAAAAGCACAGTTGCGGCCAATCTTGCAGTGGGCCTGGCCCAGCTCGGCTACAAAGTGGGGCTCTGCGACGCTGATATCTACGGGCCGAGCGTGCCCACTATGTTTGATGTTACCGAGGCCAAGCCAGAACCGGTGACCATTGGTGAGAAAAGCTTGATTCAGCCGGTGGAACAGTACGGCGTTAAGGTGCTTTCTATTGGGTTCTTTGCCGACCCCAACCAGGCCATCGTTTGGCGCGGTCCGATGGCAAGCCGTGCCTTAGGCCAGTTGTTCACGGATGCGAATTGGGGGGAGCTGGATTTCATGCTCATTGACTTGCCGCCCGGCACCGGGGACATTCATTTGTCTATGGTGCAAGATGTCCCACTGACAGGAGCTGTTGTCGTAAGCACTCCGCAGGAGGTGGCTCTGGCCGATGCGCGCAAGGGCGTCGGGATGTTCCGATTGGACTCTATCAACGTGCCCGTACTCGGCCTCATAGAGAACATGGCATATTTCGTTCCACCGGATTTGCCCGACCGCCGTTACGATATTTTTGGGCGGGACGGCGCGAAGCGATTGGCGGAGGATGTCGATGCGCCCTTCTTGGGTGAAGTTCCCCTGGTGCAATCCATCCGCGAGGCGGGAGACGCGGGCCGGCCGGCTATGCTCCAAGGCGATTCACCAGCCGCTGCTGCTTTCCGTGCGGTCTTGGCTAACTTGCTCACGGAATTAGGAAAATCCATTGATTAATGGCAGAATTAGTAGACATCAGCGAACGCGTCGAACGGGCCCTTGAGAGCTTGAGGCCTTACCTCGAAGCGGACGGGGGCAACATCAGCTTAGTCGAGGTGACAAAAGAGCATCACGTGAAGGTGAAATTGCACGGCGCTTGTGCCGATTGCGAGATGATTCACATGACCATGAAGGGCGGGGTTGAGCAGGCCATTCGCCAGGCAGCACCTGAAGTGGTTAAAGTTGAAGCCATCAATTGGAATAGCGCTTGAGTTTCCCTCGAACATCCGTGCACTCATGTTGTTGAATGACTAGCTTCGCGTTCGATTTACGCGTAGTAACACTCGGAGAAAACGATCCATGATCCAAACGGACATTCTGATTATTGGAGCGGGTCCATGCGGCCTGTTCACGGTGTTTGAGGCCGGACTCCTCAAACTGCGATGCCACCTGATTGATGCCTTGCCACAACCCGGCGGACAATGCGCTGAGATTTATCCAAAGAAACCTATTTACGACATTCCCGCATACCCTTCGATTTTGGCGGGAGAGTTGGTGGATCGTCTCATGGAACAGGCTGAGCCATTTAAGCCCGGCTTCACCTTGGGTGAACGCGCTGAGCAAATTGAGAAAGACGATGAAGGTCAATTCATCCTGACCACTAACCGAGGCACGCATCACCGCGCCCCCATCATTGCTATCGCTGGAGGTTTGGGATGCTTTGAGCCGCGAAAGCCGCCGGTTCCACAGTTGGCCGATTTCGAAGACAAGGGGGTAGAATACATTATCAAGGACCCCGAGTTTTACCGCGACAAAAAGGTCGTGATTTCTGGCGGAGGTGACTCAGCGTTGGACTGGACAATTTTTCTTGCAGAAGGCGTGGCGTCTGAAGTTACGCTGGTGCACCGGCGTAAGGAATTCCGCGGTCACCTGGACAGTGTGCAAAAGGTTATGGATTTGGCGGCAGCGGGCCGCGTTAATTTGATGACCGACTCTGAAGTCATTGGCGTAAATGGGGACGGGCAACTCAAATCTATTGAGATAAAAACAAAGGCCGACGGCAACCACACCATCGCTACGGACCATTGGGTTCCGCTCTTCGGGTTGAGTCCCAAGTTGGGGCCCATTGCCGATTGGAGCCTCAACATTACCAAGAATGCCGTGGAGGTCGATACGTTTGATTACAGTACGAATGTCCCCGGTATCTACGCTATTGGTGATATCAATACCTACCCGGGTAAGTTGAAACTAATCCTGTGCGGCTTCCACGAGGCGACGTTGATGGTACAAAGTGCGTTCAAGCGCATTTACCCAGATAAAAACCTAGTTTTGAAGTACACCACCGTCAACGGTGTAAATGGATTTGAAGGTTAAGCCATGGACAATACAATTCGCGTGAGTGTCACCGACCGCGATGGCAAAGTGCACGAGCTGGATGCTCCTACAGATATGGGCATGAACATGATGGAACTCTGCAAGAGTGCAGAGTTGCCTGTAGAGGGCACGTGCGGCGGGATGGCGATGTGCGCCAGTTGCCATGTTTACGTGGGAAGCGACCACAATCTGCCAGATAAGTCAGACGACGAAGAGGACATGTTGGATGAGGCGTTTTTCGTTGAGGATAATAGTCGCCTCGGGTGCCAACTCCATTTGACAGACGAATTGGACGGGCTTCAAGTCAAGCTCGCTCCTGTAGGTAATTAAGCCTTTACAGAGCGACTGAGCACGTCACCGGCATCGATCCACCGGTGAACTACCGGAGACTTCGAAATGGCCTTGAGGCTGTCCATGTGGCGCATCCCGTGGGCATCCGAACAAATCATCTTGGCGGTGCCGTTTTCAAGTAATGCTTGCGCTACACGGTACATCTCGGGTCCATATGCACCGGCGAGGCTTGCTGCATTGACCGTAATCCAAATTCCTCGGTCTGCGAGGGCTTGAACCTCTCCCGGCTTGGAGTGCCAATAGGGATAGCGTTCGGCGTGAGCCAACACTCCGGTGTAACCGGCCATCTGCAAATCAAAGATGACCTGCTCGTGGTTAATGGGCGGCTCATGAAATCCAAATTCAAACAGCACGCACTTTACCGGTTGACCAATGTCATCAACAGCATGGAAGTGCAATAGGTCTCCGGCAGCAATGCAATCTGTGAAGTGCTCATCTAGGAAGTACTCGGCGGCCAATTGCAGAGAGAATTCGGGCCAGCGCTGCGCGGTGGTGGTTTTCAGTTGCTCAAAGGCAGGCACCAATGTGTGCCGGTTGTTCGGGTAAATGTCGGAATGGATGTGGGGTGTAGCGACGGCACCTTTGTAGCCCATTTCCACCAGTCGTTCAATGAGTGCTAAGGATTCTTCGATTCTGGAACAACCGTCATCCACGCCCGGTACAATATGGGAGTGCACATCGATGTGCAATGCGTTACCTATGGCCAATTCCGGTCCGTCAAAGGCCGGTTTGAGGGATGTTTTGCGGCCTGAACGCAGATGCTGTAACCACCCCATCAGCCTCGGTTGCCGTACATGGTATCGTAATACTGTTGGTACGTTCCGGAGGTCACGGAGTCGAGCCACTCCCCATTGTTGAGGTACCACTCCACCGTGGCCGCGAGGCCTTGCTCAAACGTAATGGAGGGCTTCCATCCCAATTCGGACTCGATTCGCGATGCGTCAATGGCATAGCGAAAGTCATGGCCTGCTCGGTCCTTGACGAAGGTGATGAGTTTTCTGGAACTTCCTTCGGTGCGCTTCAGCGCCATATCGACTAGGCGTATGAGTTCGTGCACCAGATCTATGTTCTTCCATTCGTTGAGGCCGCCGATGTTGTAGGTCCTTCCTTCCGCCCCTTCATGAAGGATGACGTCAATGGCCGAAGCATGGTCCTCGACCCAGAGCCAGTCGCGAACGTTGATACCATCCCCGTATATGGGCAGGGGCCGCTCGTCGCGAATATTCCGGATCATCAACGGGATGAGCTTTTCTGGGAATTGATACGCGCCGTAATTGTTGGAACAATTCGAGATCACCACGGGTAAACCATAGGTGTGGTGCCAGGCCCGGACTAGGTGGTCGCTGGACGCCTTCGAGGAACTGTATGGACTCCTTGGGTCATAAGGCGTCTCTTCGGTAAAAAGCCCCTTAGCACCGAGTGAACCATATACCTCGTCTGTAGAAATATGGTAGAAACACCGGTCGCCTGTGCTATTGGCCCAAGCAGAACGGGCAGCGTTGAGCAGCGTCGCGGTTCCGAGGATATTCGTCTCGAGGAACGCCATGGGGTTCTCGATGCTCCGGTCCACGTGACTTTCCGCTGCCAAATGAACCACTGCGTCAAAGGTGTACTCTACAAAAAGACGTTCAATCAATGCTGCGTCTTGGATATCGCCTTTAACGAAGGTGTAACGAGGGTTGGACTCTACGTCGCGTAGGTTTTCCAGGTTACCGGCATACGTCAAGGCATCTAGATTAACCACCTTGGTCTTAGGGCGGTTGGAAAGCAGTTTTCGGACAACGTGGGATCCGATGAATCCGGCGCCTCCGGTGACGAGTATTGCGTTGAAATTGCGCATTTGCAGGTGTTTACAGGCTCCAGTATTCGAGGTTTTTGATTTTTCCTCGGTAAAGGCCTTTTAGGTCGGCGAAGACACCGTTGTCATTCCGCATCAGTTCGGCGAAATCCGCTTCATTCATGGCCGTATAAGGCGCATGGCCGACGGCCAAAATGATGGCATCATAGGCATCGCTGTCGGGAGCATCTTTGATGGTTAGTCCGTACTCGTTTTCCACTTCTTCTGGGCTTGCAAACGGATCGACAACATCGACGTCAATGTTGTAGCTCTTCAATTCATGGATGACGTCGGTAACCTTGGTATTGCGGATGTCCGCAACATCCTCTTTAAAGGTGAGCCCCATAACCAGAATGCGGGAATCAAGGGGGTTGAGGCCTTGAGCAAGCATGCGCTTTACCACCTGCTTACCTACATGTGCACCCATGGCGTCGTTGACAAATCGGCCGGAATTGATGACCCTGGCGTGGTAACCAAGTTTGTCCGATTTCCAGGTCAGGTAATATGGGTCAATGCCGATGCAGTGTCCACCGACAAGGCCGGGACTGAATTTCAAGAAGTTCCACTTCGTACCGGCAGCCTCGAGCACTTCGTACGTATTTATACCAATGCGCTCGAATATGATGCTCAATTCGTTGATGAGGGCGATGTTGACGTCGCGTTGGGTGTTCTCGATGATTTTGGAGGCTTCCGCGACTTTGATGCTCGAAGCCCTGTGAGTGCCGGCTTTGACAACGAGATCATACGTGCGGGCGATATGATCAGCACTTTCGGCGCAAGAACCACTGACGACTTTGACAATGGTCTCAATGGTGTTGACCTTGTCCCCGGGATTGATGCGTTCGGGGCTGTAGCCCACCTTGAAATCGGTGTTGAATTTCAATCCGCTGATCTCTTCCAGCACAGGCACACAATCTTCCTCTGTGCAACCAGGATACACCGTGGATTCATACACGACGTAGTCGCCAGGCTTCAAGGCATCGCCCACGGCCGCAGATGCGCTGAGCAACGGCTTTAAATCGGGACGGTTCGATCGGTTGATGGGCGTAGGCACAGCGACGATGTGAAACTGAGCTTGCTTCAAATCTTCTGGGTTGGCCGTAAACGTGATATCGCACCCGTCAAAATCGGAGGCTTCTAATTCTTCAGACGGGTCGATGTGGTTACACATCATCTCTACTCGCTCGGCGTTGATGTCGAACCCGATGACTTTAATGTGTTTGGCAAAAGCCAGAGCAATGGGCAGCCCAACATAGCCCAACCCCACCACGCTCATCGTTGCTTCGCCGTTCAATAACTTTTCATGCATTCCCATTTTCCTCTTGTTTAACAACAGCCGAATTGCCTGCTGAGTCTTGAATTAAACTGTATTCCTCACCGCTCTCAGCGCATATGCCCTGTCCATTTTCATCAAACTCCAGCCGGTGGCCGAAGGCAGATATCCAACCTAGCTGACGGGCCGGATTTCCGATAACCAAGGCATAAGCGGGGACATCTTTGGTAACCACTGCTCCAGCGCCAATGAAGGCGTACGCACCGATATCGTGGCCACAAACGATGGTGGCGTTGGCCCCTATGCTAGCGCCCTTTCCGACGCGGGTGCGGGCATATTTTCCACGGCGGCTGACGGCGCTGCGCGGGTTGGTCACATTGGTGAACACGCAGCTCGGTCCCAGGAATACATCGTCGTCGCATGTGACACCTTCGTAGATGCTTACGTTGTTCTGGACCTTGACGTTCGCGCCCAAAACCACGCCGGGCGATACTACGACGTTTTGTCCGATGTTGCATCGTTCACCGAGCACGGCATTGGGCATGATATGGCTGAAGTGCCAAATCTTTGTACCCGCTCCGATGGAGGCTCCATGGTCAATGACCGCGGTTTCGTGTGCGTGGTATTCCATTGCTTGGCTTAGCTTCTCTTGAAGACCTGAAAATCCTTGTGTTCTGACTTGTTCAACTCTTCCGGGGTAAGGGTCTGAAAATACGCATATGTGCGCTTCAATCCCTCTGCGCGTTCGATAGCGGGTGCCCAACCGAGAATTTCTTTTGCCCGGGTAATATCGGGGCGGCGTTGCTTGGGATCATTTTCCGGTAAAGGCTTGTACACGACTTTCTGGTCCGTGCCGGTGAGAGCGATGATTTCTTCGGCGAATTCTCCGATGGTGATTTCATCAGGGTTGCCCACGTTGACCGGACGGGTCTCATCCGAGAAATGCAGCCGATAAATGCCTTCAACAAGGTCATCGACGTAGCAAAAGCTGCGGGTCTGCCTTCCATCGCCAAACACAGTTAAGTCTTCGCCGCGCAACGCCTGTCCAATGAAGGCAGGAAGTGCCCGGCCGTCGTTCAACCGCATGCGCGGTCCATAGGTGTTGAAAATCCGAACGATACGCGTTTCCAAACCGTGATAGCGGTGGTAAGCCATGGTGATGGATTCTTGGAAGCGCTTGGCTTCGTCGTAAACGCCGCGCGGCCCGATTGTGTTTACGTGGCCGAAGTATTCTTCGTGCTGGGGATGCACTTGCGGATCACCATAAATCTCGCTGGTTGAGGCGATGGTGATTCGGGCGCCTTTGTGTTTGGCGAGCCCCAAACAATTGTGGACACCGAGTGAGCCGACTTTCAGGGTTTGGATCGGAATCTTCAGGTAGTCAATGGGCGATGCCGGTGAGGCAAAATGCAGGATGTGGTCTAGGTGACCGTCAATATTGATGTATTCTGTAACGTCGTGCTGGTGAAATGTAAAATGGGGGCAATCCTGCAGGTGAGCGAGGTTTTTCAAGTCGCCCGTGATGAGGTTGTCCATGGCCTCGACCTGAAAGCCCTCGGCGATGAACCGATCACACAGGTGTGAACCCAAGAAACCAGCCGCTCCGGTGATGAGTACGCGCTTCATCAAACGGGGTGAACGGTTGAACGGCCGATGCTCTTGTAATAGAACCCTTGGTCGCGCATGGTGTCCAATTCGTACAAGTTGCGCCCATCAAAAATAACGGGTGCTGACAACCGAGATTTGACTTCTTCCATATTTGGGTTGCGGAACACCTGCCATTCGGTGCAGATGAGCAAAGCATCGGCACCGTCCAGCGCCTCCATATGCCCTGAGGCATATTGAATCTGATCGCCGATGCTTTCGCGAACGTTGTCCATGGCTTCCGGATCAAATGCCACTACTTCAGCGCCTGCGGCCGTGAGTTTGTCTACCATATACAATGCGGGTGCTTCGCGAATGTCGTCCGTCTCAGGTTTGAAGGCCAGCCCCCACAAGGCAATCTTCTTGTTGTTCAGGTCACCTTGGAAGTAGTCCCGAAGCGGGTCGAATAAGATGGTTTTTTGGGCCTCATTGGCCCGCATTACGCTGGTTAATATGCCGAATTCAAAATCAGTTTGCTGTCCGCTTTTGTGCAAGGCTTGAACGTCCTTAGGGAAGCAGCTGCCTCCATATCCGATGCCTGGGAAGAGGAAACGTGATCCGATGCGCGTATCCGTACCCATGCCACGGCGGACCTTGTCCACGTCTGCCCCGACCAATTCACAGAAGTTAGCTACCTCGTTCATAAAGGTGATTTTCGTTGCCAGGAAGGAATTGGCAGCGTATTTCGTGAGCTCTGCACTTTTCTCGTCCATGAATATGATGGGGTTGCCCTGGCGTACGAATGGCTTGTAGAGCTCTTCCATGAGTTTTTGGGCTCGGGCGCTTGAGCATCCGATGACGACGCGATCGGGCTTCATGAAATCGGCCACTGCGAATCCTTCTCGCAGGAATTCTGGGTTGGAGACGATGTCGAAATCAACGGTCGCATTCGCGGACACCGCTGAGTATACTTTTTCAGCAGTCCCGACTGGCACTGTGCTTTTATCGATAATGACCTTATAGTCCCGGATCATCTTACCCAGCTGGTCCGCTACCCCTAGGACGTAGCTTAAATCGGCTGACCCGTCCCCGCCGGGGGGCGTGGGAAGTGCAAGGAAGATCAATTTGGCGTCGACCACCGCCTCCGATAAGGAAGTCGTGAAGGCCAGGCGACCCGCCTTGATGTTGCGCTCAAATAACACGTCCAAGTGAGGTTCATAAATCGGAATGTTACCCGCTTTCATGGAGGCGACTTTCTGCTGATCAATGTCAACGCAGATTACGTCATTGCCTGTTTCCGCAAAGCAAGTCCCCGTTACGAGGCCGACGTACCCTGTTCCAACTACCGCTATCTTCATTGCTTTTTATTGATGGATAAATTTACAGATTGCATCCGAGATGAGCTGCTGTTGCTCTTCATTTAATTCAGTGTGCATAGGCAATGAGAGAACGTTTTGTGCGAGTTTAGAGCTCACGGGGTACGCATTGGGTTTGTATTGAAATTGCGAAAATGCGCGCTGAGCGTGCCCGGGTACTGGGTAATAAATGCCCGAAGGAATTCCTCGTTCAGTTAAATGTTCCCGAAGTGCATCCCGCTTACCGTTTTCAATTTTCAAGGTATACTGGTGAAACATGTGGGAGCTGCGATGCTCGCGCACCGGAATGCGCAGACCGGAGCAATGTTCCAACAAGGCATCATACCGCACTGCGGCTGCCTGGCGCGCTGCGATGTATCCCCGCAGATGCTTCAGTTTTACTCGGAGAATGGCCGCCTGCAATCCATCCAGCCGAGAATTGACACCGACCACATCGTGGTGGTATTGTTTGGTCATTCCGTGATTTGCGATCTGCTGGCAACGTTCGGCTGCTGCATCGTCAGAGGTTAAGATGGCACCACCGTCGCCCATGCATCCGAGGTTTTTGGAGGGAAAAAAACTGGTTGTACCCATTAGGCCAAACGTGCCCGATTGCCCGTGGCGGTTCGCATCGCCGCACCAGTCGGCGCCAATGGCTTGGGCGTTGTCTTCGATAATGGGGACTCCGCTAGATTCGCTAATTTCCATCAGGGCGTCCATGTCGGCCATTTGACCAAACAAGTGCACCGGTACGATGGCTTTGGTCCGGGGTGTGATGGCGGACCGCACTTGCTCCGGGTCCATGGTAAAGGTGTCTGGATGCACATCAACGAGTACCGGTTTGGCCCCCAGCAAAGCAACCACTTCAACGGTGGAGATGAAGGTAAAACCGGTGGTTATGACTTCATCGCCTGGTCTGACATCCAGCGCCATCAGCGCAATTTGTAAGGCGTCGGTACCGTTTCCACAGGGAATCACATGCTTTGCTCCGGTAAATTCAGCCAACTCCTCTGCAAATGCTGCCACTTCCGGCCCCTTGACGAATGCACCCGTAGACATGACACGGTTTATGGCTTCGTCGAGTTCCGTTTGGATTTTGGCGTGTTGACCAACGAGGTCAACCATATGGATTTTCTGATTCACAAACCGGAGTTGAATTTCAAAAATACCTCGGTCCAGTGCGGTTATCTTCCCAATGATTCAAAAAAGCTAACACCGCATTGGTAACTTGCACGCAGCCATGAAATCAACTGCCTTTGTATTTTCCGTGTTGCTTCTGGCCTTGACGTGTTCGCCGGTATGGGGCCAGCGTTCCGTGCGAGACAGTTCATTGTTTTCGCCGCACATCCACGTCCACGGTGGTGGGGGTGCCGCCTTGGGAGACTTGGGCGATCGGTTTGGCAACGGGGGTCTATTTGGGACGGGCTTTCACGTCAAATTCCGTTCGGGCTGGTTTGCCGGTGCTACGGCCAATTTTGGATTTGGCTTCGGCGTGGATGAAGAAGGGGTGCTTTCCAATCTTCTCACCCCCAATGGCGATTTGATTGATAATGAAGGCCAGGTCGCATTGCTCACCATTTCCGGACGTAGCGGGTTGTTTACCCTTGACGGTGGCAAGCTATTTCCGCTACGAGGTAAGAATCCAAACACCGGGATTTTGGTCTTGGCCGGTGTGGGTTCCATCCACCATCGCATCCATTTCGAAAACACTGAAAACCCGATTACCCAGCTCACCCAGCCTTACTTGTCAGGTTACGATCGGCTGACCTGGGGGTTGGCTGTCAAGGAATTTCTGGGGTACTGGCACATGAGCGATAATGGATTGGTCAATTGGTTTGGCGGTCTGGAATTTTGGCAGGCCCGGACGTGGCCTCAGCGTCCGATGAATTTTGACACACAGCAGGTGGACGAAGGACCACGCACCGACCGGTTTGTTTCGCTGCAGGTAGGATGGGTATTTCACATCTACAAGCGGTCATCATCCGTCGAGCATTGGTATTAATGGGCAGCTTTGGACACGGCTTTATGATGAGGTTATACCGCGTGGGAATTGCCACAGCAGCGGCGTGCGGCCATGCCAAAGCCCGGGGTTGGCTGGCCATGCGAAGGAACCGGTTGGATGCACTGCGTAGTGCCACGTCCCGGCTCAAACCGGGGCAGCAGTGGATGTGGTTTCACTGTGCTTCTGTCGGTGAGTACGAACAAGCCCGACCGGTGATGGAGGCGTGGCGCACCTTGCATCCAGAGGACGCATTTTTGCTTTCGTTTTACAGTGCCTCTGGGTGGGATGCGTTCGCTCACCGTCAACCGGAGTGGTGGGCGGCAACGGACCATGTAACGGCGATGCCGCTCGACGTGGGTGCTGCTGTTCGGTGCTTCATTGAAGCTGCGGGCGGCCCTGTGCACCTCAAAGGATTGCTGTTCGCTAAGTACGATGTGTGGCCAACGTTGGTGTCATTGTTGACCACGAATGGAGTACCCGTCGGTCTCTTTGCCGGTCATGTCTTACCAGGACGGTGGCCGTTTCGGTTTGGTGGTGGCTACCACCGACAGGCATGGAGGGCTATGCAAAGCATTTGGGTCCAAACCGAGTCGTCTTTATCGACCTTAAGGATGTTCGGTATCAGTGCGGATGTCGGTGGGGACCCCCGGTTTGATCGCGTGCACGAGGCTGCTCGTCAACACAATCCTGACGAAGCCTTGCAGGCGTGGGTGAACAAGCGTCCTTGCTTGGTAGTGGGAAGTGCTTGGCAACCCGAATGGGACGCCGCTCGTTTGGCATGGAAAAAAGGCCAATGCGCCATTGTTGTGCCCCATGAATGGACGTCCGCAGGCATCGCCGCTGAGGCGATTCGTTGGGAGGCCGCTGGTGCACGACCTGTGGTGTGGAGCGCGCACAGATCGGAAAACGCTCGGGCTGATTTGCCGGACGGTGATGTGCTCATCGTCGATGCCACAGGGGAGTTGCTAGATGCCTATGCGGTGGCTGATTTCGCTGTTGTTGGGGGTGGATTTGGCCACGGTGTGCACAATACGCTTGAGCCGGCGGCCCACGGCAAGTGGATCCTTGTCGGTCCTCGTGTGGCGCGGTTTGCAGAAGTGGCTGCTTTGGAAAAGGCGGAGGGTTTGACCGTTTGCGATTCTCGTGCAGATTTATGTGTCGCTATTGGATTGGCTTTTCTCGATTTGGAGTCTACTCGGCTTTTGGGAGTGAAAGCCGAGGCCTACGTGCGCCGAAATTCGGGCTCAGGAAAGACGATCGCCGAGGGGTGGAGCAAGGCGCTTTAAAAGACGCTGTTGTCCTCTTTTTTTGGCCTAAATTTGCTATGTCTCAATGAGGCCATTTGCCTGGATGGTGGAATTGGTAGACACGACAGACTTAAAATCTGTTGACCCAAAGGGTCGTGCGGGTTCAAGTCCCGCTCCGGGTACCAAACGGGAGATTGCAGCGATGCGGTCTCCCGTTTTTGGTTTCAACTTTTGTAACTGTTTGATTGACTGATAGATGAGGTCGAACCCTTCCTTGAATATAGGGGTTCGATACTTTTCT
>NZGF01000005.1 GCA_002690915.1 Crocinitomicaceae bacterium | reverse complement strand
TCGCCGCCATGGGTTTCGAGCAACATCTCGCTTAATCGATGAATGTTCTTCGATTTAGCTGGAGAGAGACCACAGGGCCGAATGACCGCTTTAATTTGTTCAACGGTAAGTTGAATCATTCGCTGCGGAGTGTTGGCCAGGTCGAATAGCTCTGGCGTCACCTGATTCACGCGTTCATCCGTGCACTGTGCCGACAACAAGACAGCGATCAGGAGCGTGTACGGATCTGTGTGGTCCAACGGTACCGGTGGGTTTGGATACAACCGCTGAAGTTCAGCCATGATGTAAGCGACTTTCTCTGCTTTAGTCATGCCGAGGGGATAGAATGGGTTTTGTGGGGTCTTCCAAGGTCAGCCATAGGCGTAGCGAGTTTTCCTCTTTGGTTATTGTAAGCTCGTTGACTTGGTCATCGAAGAGTTCAAAAAAACCTCGACTGGTTGCGAAACAGGCCCAATCAATTGTGGTAGGCTCGGATTCTAAGTAAATGAAGGTGAGGTCGTAATCGACCTCTTTCCCAACGAAAGCCCATTCGAGGGCTTGACCTGCCGAATCGACGAGAAACCAGTTGGACGTTGTGTAGGTTTCAATGGCCGCATCGGATTGAGGATTCTCCCGTTCGTCTCCCAACCTCCATATGAACGCTTCTGAATCCATTTGGCTCAAGGCCATCTCCAGGTCATCGGTGAATACGCGCAATATGCCCTGCCACGTGGATGTTTCGGCGTTCCACTGAAGACCGAAACGGCTGTAATGGAAGTCATGCGCCACTGTGTGCCTGATCGCACTTGAATGCAGCACTGCCAAAAAAAGAAATCCTACAAACAAAGCGGGTCGTTGCATGGAACAAAATTAGGACGTGGTAACTTGCGAAGTATGAGGGAAGGCATAAACTTGTTGGGGTCTGCTTCACCGGTCATGGTCTCTGCGACTGCGCTCGAGTGCTGGGAAGACATGAAAAAAAGCGAATCGGTCGTCATCACGGCGCACCGCTCCCCTGATGGTGATGCTGTGGGCGCAGCATTGGGATTGCATCACCACCTCAAGGAAATGGGCATAGCCACATCTGTTGTGCTTCCAGACCGCTTTCCTTCCTTTCTGGATTGGATTCCTGGGACGGATGGCATCTGTTTTTATGATGAAAACGCGGAAAAGGCAACCCAATTGATGCACCACGCAGATGTCATCTGGTGTTTGGATTTCAATGGATTGGATAGGGTGGGGAAGATGGAGAACGATTTGCGGGATTCCCCGGCTAAGAAATGGGTCGTTGACCACCACCAGTTGCCCGATGATTTTGCAGATCGCTTACTTTCTGATTCATCGTGCGGTTCGACTTGTGAATTATTGGTGGATTTGATTGTGGGTTGGGGTCAAGCGGATGCTTTATCCGATGATGCCATGGCTTGCCTCTATGTTGGCATAATGACCGACACGGGCTCGTTTCGATTCCCTTCTGTGACGGCACACACCCACGCGGTGCTCGCGCATTTCTTGTCCCGAGGCCTTGACCATGCAAGAATTCATCAGAATACATTCGATGAGCAATCTCTTAATAGGGTTCAATTGCAGGGATTTGCTATGAGTGAACGGTTGCACCTTCATAACGAATTTGGGTTGGCTGTAGTTGGTCTTGGATGCAATGATTTGGAACGTTTTCACTACAAATCTGGTGATACTGAGGGCTTGGTGAACAAGGTGCTTGGCTTAGCTGGTGTTCGTGTGGCAATCATGGCACGAGAAGCAGAACTGGGGTTGATTAAATTGAGTTTGCGTTCCGTAGGAGATTTCAGTGTTCGGGATTTAGCGGCCTCTGAATTTGATGGCGGGGGACATAAGAATGCGGCAGGTGGCGTAGTGAGAGGAATGACCTTGCTTGAATTTAATGATTTCGTGAGTAAGAGCCTCCCGAAGTGGTTTGAGACCTAATGATGACATCGAAACTGCTTCAAGTCTTTGTTTGGTGCTTTGCATTGGCTTTGGTCACCGGTTGTGTAAATGAGAATCCAGTTGGTAGCAAGAGGAACGCCGTCACGCGTGAGGACTTGCTTGCCTTCAACCAAGCAAAAGCCGCACGTGAACGATTGTTCATTGATTCCTTAGTGGCTTCTATGCACAGTTCTGTAATGCCGCATTATGAACAGACGGCGACCGGGCTAAGGGCTTGGTCTTCAGAGCCGTTTAAGAGCGATGGGGTGTATTTCCAGCCTGGCGATACCGTTCAGTGGTGCGGAGAATTGATGTTGACGGATTCCACGGTGCTTTACACATGGACGGATGAAGAACCGCTTCGCTTTCTATGGAACCGAAGCGATTGGCCTGCTGGCTTTCATGAATTAGCGTCTCTGCTCGCGAATGAACAGCTTGCAACATGCATTGTCCCTTCACATTTGGCATGGGGTTTGACCGGATATCCTCCGCTGGTTCCACAGGAAGCGGTGCTCCTGTTAACCGTTAGGCAACAGTTGTCCTCTTCGATACAGGCGGAAGCGAAGACGAATCCTGCGAGGCGTGTTCTGTGGAATGCTCTCTTGGACGGAATGGAACAGGGGATATTGCCTGGGGATTCCGATTGGATACGTTCGCCAAGGTTGGCGGCTTCACCCTGTATGGCATGGTATGAGGGGGGGGGCGGTTTTGCCTTTGATGAAATGCCGAAACATGTGAGCTTGGAGTTGCGTACGTTTCGACTTACCTCGAAGGATGATGGACCCGAGGACCTTGGAGCGTCATCTTGGGATTTTGATCCGAGGAATGATGGCCAATTGTTGCCCATTCTGGGAGATCTCCAGCGCCTGTATCCATTGAAGCGTAAATGGGCTTGCTGGTGTCCCGCAGATGTTGTTTTGGATAGGCTGGGTAGAGAGGCCCTTGAAGTTACGGAGGCCGATGTATTGGGTTTCCAGTGGGAATTCGAAGCGACGGACGTATTGACTAGTGTCCAATGAGGAAAAGGCAAGGCCGTTTGTCCAAATTCGGTGCGCTCCGACGTTTCCAATCGGATACAGCGAATGATCTAATCCATTCGGTCTCGAGAGTTATATCTACAGCGATACAAAGTTGCTGATCTCCAGGTAGATTACTTAAGCATTCTTTGAATGCTCGGTCATTTCGGTAAGGAGGTTCCATGAATACCTGAGTCTCTTTTCTTCGAGACAGCCCCTCTTTCATTTCTTTCCAGATGCGCTCGCGTATTTGTCGTTCGCGAGGCAGGTAGCCCTTGAAGGCAAACTGCTGGCCGTTCATGCCAGATGCCATGAGAGCAAGCAGAATGCTGCTGGGTCCGATGTGCGGTTGAACGCGCCACCCTGCGTTGTGGGCCATGCGCACAGCTGCTGCGCCAGGATCCGCAACTGCCGGTGCACCGGCATCTGAAATCAAGGCAATGTCTTCGTCGATTTTGAACCACTGAATCAAGTCTACGAGATCTTCGGGTGTTGAATGCTCGTTCAATGGAAAGCTCAACTTTCCCTGCGGGCTTTCGTCGGGAATTGCGTCTTTGAGGAGCCGGCGAGCGAACCGGTCGCTTTCAACAATCATTCGATTGCACGACCTCAGGGCTTCCAATGCACTTGCGGGCAAGTGTTCAAGCGGGCTTCGAGAACCAAGGGTGTTGGGGATGAGGTGGAGTGTCGGCATGCTCGTATTACATTGTGGACCAAGCGCTGATCCATTCTTGAGCCGCTTCATCAATCATCGCATATACCTGTTCGAATCCACGGTCACCACCAAAATATGGGTCCGGCACGTCGTTTCCATGAACGAACCGATCTACATGCGCGGTGCCCGTGCCCAGGCAATTGATATCGTTCAAGTTTTGTGAATCCATGACCAAGATGTGGTCGAAAGTGAAAAGGTCTTGGGTAACCAACATTCGGGAACGCTGTTCGGATATATCATGTCCGTGTTCACGCATCACATCGATGCTGCGTGAATCTGCCTGTTCGCCCTGGTGCCAACCGGAGGTGCCTGCAGAATCCACATGAAGCTCCAATCCTTGCTGCAGTGCATGATAATGCAACAATCCCTCACCTATGGGGGAGCGGCAGATGTTACCAAGGCAAACGACAAGGACGCGCTTCATGTACGCTGCACAAGACGAGTTTAATGGATGGCGAGCTTCTTCTCGAGGTCCTCGAGGTACTTGCGGAAGTGCTTGTCGGTTTCCTGCAAGTTATTTACCGTCCTGCACGCATGGAGTACGGTGGCGTGGTCCTTTCCGCCGCAGTGCAATCCGATATTGGCCAAAGAGCTCTTCGTCATCTTCTTGGAAAAGTACATGGCGATTTGACGAGCTTGAACGATTTCTCGCTTTCGGGTTTTACTCTTGAGCAATTCCAGAGGCAAATCGAAGTAATCACACACCACTTTCTGGATGTAGTCGATGCTGACTTCTCGAGCGGTGTTTTTGACAAACTTGTCTATCATTTGCTTTGCCAAGTCTAGCGTGATTGCTTTCTTGTTAAGGCTGCTTTGCGCGATGAGCGAGATCAGTGCACCCTCCAACTCGCGTACGTTGGATGTGATGCTGTAAGCCAAGTACTCGACGACTTCACGTGGCAATTCAATGCCGTCAGCGTACATCATCTTCTCTAATATCGCCATACGGGTTTCCAGTGAAGGAATCTGCAAGTCGGCACTCAGGCCCCACTTGAATCGAGAAAGCAATCGCTGCTCCATGCCTTGCATTTCGACGGGAGGTTTGTCGCTTGTGAGAACGATTTGTTTACCGGTTTGGTGCAAATGGTTGAAGATGTGGAAGAAAACATCTTGCGTCTTTTCCTTTCCACTAAAGAATTGGACGTCGTCAATGAGCAGTACGTCTACCATTTGGTAGAAGTGGCTGAAATCGTTGACTGAATTATTCCGAACCGCATCGATGAACTGATGGGTGAATTTTTCAGAGCTTACATAGAGAACGGTAAGTTCGGGGTTACGCTCTTTAATTTCTAATCCAATAGCATGTGCAAGGTGGGTCTTGCCCAAGCCTGTAGATCCGTATATCAGGAGTGGATTGAAAGAAGTTCCTCCTGGTTTGTTAGCGACAGCAAAACCCGCTGATCGGGCAAGGCGATTGCACTCACCCTCGATAAATTGTCCAAAATTATAATTGGGATTCAGATTCGAATCAATATTGAGCTTGCGAAGGCCGGGAATTACGAATGGATTTTTGATGGGGGTGTCGTGAATACCGGCGGACAAAGGAACCGCTTGGTTTTGTGTCGCCTGCCGATTGGACATTGGCATTTTTACTGCGTACGGACTCGCCATGGACGTGCCGGTTGCACCAGCATTTTCAATGATTATGCTGTACTCAAGACGCGCATCCGGGCCAAGTTCCTTGTGGATGGTCTTGCTGAGCAGTTGAATGTAGTGCTCTTCGAGCCACTCATAAAAGAATTGCGAGGGTACCTGAATGGTTAGCACCTTACTTTCAAGCTTAAGAGCCTTGATGGGTGCAAACCACGTCTTGTACGCTTGGCTGCTGATGTTGTCTTTGATTACTTCGAGGCAGTTGTTCCAAATGGACAAGTGGTCTTGGCTCATGATGAAATGGGCTAGGTGGTCAGGTTGCAAAAAGAGTGGGTGGATGAGCGACGTCGATATGTAAAACCGCTGCCTCCATCCGTGCGCAAGATTCTGATAAACTCGCGGAAAAAAAAATTGATTTGGGGTTGACTTTTCGGTTTTTTCATTTGTCTGATTCCAAGCTCTAAGATGATGTGGTTCTTGGTCGATGATAATATGCGATTAGTAAATCATATATTATGTAAAACCATGTAAATGAATTGATTATGATTCGCGTCGAATTTTCGATGTCATTCTTAAGTGTTATTTTTGGTCTCAGTAAAAATTTCGGTGTTTTCCAAGAATTATGGTTCATAAGTATGACTTACGCGTGCGGTATTCCGACACAGACAAAATGCAACGGCTCCACCATGCGGCATATGTCGAGTACCTCGAGGTCGTTAGAATTGAATTCTTACGTTCCCTCGGCATTTCATATGACGCGTTGGAGCAGTCAGGTTATTTATTGCCTGTCAGCAAGTTACGGTTGAACTACCGACAAGGCGCCCGTTACGATGAAGTGTTGACCTTCGAAACACGCGTAGCTTTGGATAGCCGAGTGCGCTTGACTTTCCGGAGCGAAATCCGCACTGCGGATGCTGAAATTGCCACCGCAGAGGTTGAACTGGCCTGCATTGACTGCGTTCAGCATCGGCCTTGCAAAATGCCAGACGAGTTATTCGAAGCCCTACAAAACGCATCATCTTAGTCCAAACCGCTGTCGAAGTTCACGGTGGGCTAAGCCTGCAACTTGCGGCCAATAATATTCAGATACGGCTTTGTTGGCGAGCTTTCGGCCACGCACGGTATCCGTTTTCCACTGCACCCATTTGGAGAGCATTTGCTCAGTGTGCTTGTAAAGAAATGCGCCTGGCACCCAATTCGGGTAGGCTTGATCAGCTTTCAATAACGGAATGACACCGAAGGACATTGCTTCAGCAACGCTTACTCCGAAGTATTCTTGTACCGGCTCGTGGATGACGAAGTCACTGATTCTCAGCAATCGATCGTAAGCATCCCGTGCAGGTGCAAATCCGTCATGTAGGATGCGGTCTTTGAACCTATTGCGAATGCATTCGAGCACCGGATGCACATCGGTATACTGTTCGCCACAGAGCACAAGGCGAAAATCGTGTCCGTCTTCAGCCAATGCATTCAAATTTTCCAAGAATTGATCGGGCCCCTTGTCATACTCCCAGCGGTGATTCCACAGAATCGTCGGGGGGGTACCCACCGAACGTTCAAGGTCAAGAGCATGCGGAGTAGGAATACCCACCGGTAAAATGCTGGACTTCTCGGCCAAGGCGCGTGCCGAATAGGCGCCTTTGAAGTCTGGCATTCGTTTTATGAATCGCGCTGAGGCTTCCACGAAAACTTCCCGGTGGTACGATGAATTGAACCAAATCCAATCGGCAGCTGCAGCAGATTGAATGTTCATGAATTCGTACGTGTGGTTGAGGCCTCGTGCTTTTTCTGCATCACGATCACTCCAAGGGAACGTTAATTGATTTTCGTGGAAATACTGAACGAGTGGAATTAAGCGCCAAGACTGAGGTAGTAGGCCCTTGAAGCTTGCCGCATCCAGCATATCCGTCGTGATGATCAGATCGGGCTGGGGTGAGTCAACAGTGGCTCGGTGCGCAAATTCACCACTTGCTCCGTGCATTCGCCACTTCCAATGCCTCCCAGGCATGGTCCACAGCTCAACTTTTGTTCCTTTGATTTCTGAAAGGTGTTTTTGCATGCCCTTCGCCCAATGTTCGTGGGATCCAGTATGATAAGGATTGAGGATGAGCACATTCATTTGAACAACCAATCTAGCACCTTTTTCCATCTGGTTTTCAATACAGGTCTTTCCATAGTCAGCACGGGAGCCCCCGATTCAATCCATGCACTGTACCACAATGAGCTTACTAAATTGCATGCTGCTGCCATACGCCGTTCAACCTGACCATGAAGTGCAGCATGGTATTTCTCAGCAAATTCAGGACTCCGCATTAACTGTCTGGTTCGGCCTCGCTCGACGTAAGCATCGATGCGTTTGCCATCAAATGATTGTCTTATTCGCAGTTCAAGTTTGAATACTGAATCCAGACAGGCGTGACTCTCCAGGACAGATTTCCAAATTGACTCTTCGGCGCACTTAATCCAGCGGATATTGGCGCCCAACGG
>NZGF01000004.1 GCA_002690915.1 Crocinitomicaceae bacterium | reverse complement strand
CACTTGGATGGTGTTGGTGGAAGCCAGCATATCATCATCGATGAAAAACGACAGGCTGCCCTGTTCTTGGGAAGCAATTTCTACGGATTCTTCCAGAACATCCATGACCTCACCGTTGACCAAGACCAGTACGTCGACGGAGGAAATGACCTCGGCACCCAGGTTATTGATGACCATGTTGACGCTCACCTGGCCGTCGCATGAGGTATTTATCTGTCCTATGGACAGGGCTCCATCTACGTCATGTAAGTGGCTCAAAACGAAGTCGAGTGTGTCGTTGTTCCCGTACCCGTCTTCGGGGTCGGACACAATGCCGGTAACGAGGTATTCGCCCGGGGAGGAGAAATCTTGCGTTGTAGTGAATTGGAGTAATGAATCGCCAAAAGGCGCAATGGTCCCCTGAACGTTCATCGTTTCCATCAATTCTCCGTCAACGAGCAATGAGAGATCGAAATCGCTCATGTCATTCAACCCTGTATTGGCCACGCGAAGGGTCACCGTTTCGCTTGCACTAAGGTCGGGCGAAGCCACCGGTTCGACCAGCTCTTCAACCGCCAAATCATCGTCCGCCTTGATGCCGGCCCAGAACGACACCCAAGGTCGGGCTTGCTTGATGGCCAGTGCGTCCTGTGCAGTGACCTTGTATTCGATGTCCATGCCGAATCCTTCGATGCCCTCAACCCCATAGAGCACTGCAAATTCATCGTGTATGCTGCCGAGGTATTCGCGCATGAGGTCGAGGTATTCGGTGTCCATGACCAAATCGCCGTCTTCCACCAAGTTGGACAACCGCAAGACGACATACCCTGCGCCTTCATCGGGGTCTTCATAAAGCAAGATTTCTTCGGGCACAGCATTTGGGTCGGGGTTGGTGATCAAAGACTCGCCGACTTGTGTATTCAAATAGAACGTTCCCTCTGTATTGTAAATGGGATCCAAACTGATGCCGACACCGTTGGATTGCTCCTCTTGAAAATTGGGGTGACACAGTACTCCCATGGCGGCTATGAAGTGATCGACGCGGTAAAAGTCACGTTCCTCGTAAGCCCTGAAATTCCACATGCTGGCGTACACCTGCTTGATGGATTTGGAGATGTGGCCTTCGTTGAGGTGTTGGGTTTTTGAGGTGTACAGTCCGGCACCACTGAAACCGGGCAAATCCTCGTTGTTCGTGCTTGAGCGGCAACGAACGGCTGTTCCGGCTGGAAACGAATCGTGCATGGCTTGCAGCGCATTCATCATCCAAGGGGGCATTGGAGCATCTTTGATGTCATCCCGAAAATCCCGCAGACGGTCTTCTCGAAAGTCAATGTCGTAGATGAAGGATGGGTTGTTGATCATCACCTCTGCTTCTTCGTAGAAGTCATTGTGTTGCATGAACTCATCGTAGAAGTAAAACGGGATCCCAAAGCCATCCGGTATCGTTCCATCTGGGAATCCAAAGGACCTCATGGTTGCTACGTTGGAGCACTTGGCACCGAACGCACTGGACATCTCAAACCCGATGTCATCAAGTGGGAGGATTTCGGTAAAGCTCAGGTCGCGGGGTGGAATCTGAGGCTCCGTGGGGCGCAACGCTTCATACCATTCGTTGACCTCATCCAATGTGGCCTCGCGAATGAAGTACGAATCGGCTTCAACCCGGTAGTAGATGTAATTCCCCAAGAGTCCTGCGATGGAATCGATGGAAAGCGGATCAGCGATGTAAGCGTTGGGTACTTTGTCTTGAATGGCGCGCAGGTTGACGTGGGAGAGCGGTGTTTGAATCACGGAAGTCATGATGCCGCCAACGCGCGGGAGTGAGTTCGGGAGGGCATCATACAGCACGATGTCTCTCGATCCGGGGGTCTCATCAACTTCCATATGCTTGAAGAATCCGTACCCTTCGGCCAGATGAAGTGGGATGTAATCGATGTCGCCAAACACCTCAGACTCCAGCACAACATCAATCCCAGAGCCTTCGTAGTCAGCCGCGTAATCATCGAGGTAATCGTCCTCGTCGTTCTCGCCGATGAAATGGTTCATGTTGTTTTGGAGGAAGGGCATATTGGCCATCAACAATTGATAGGTGCGCTGTGTGGCTTCAAAGTCGTAGGCATCGCCAAACGAGAAATTGAAAGAGTACCCACCGATGACCCCGTTGGGGTTGATTTGCGTGGGGTTAAAGACGATCTCACCGGAGGAATCGTCACCGATAACCTCCGCATTGATTGCAGTCCAAAAAGCCGGGTGAATGGTGTGGGTGTTGCTGTTGATGAAGTAAACCTGCGGGTTTGGGCTGTCTCGGTTGAGTATGCCAAACTTCACGTAGAGCTGGTCGTCCAAGAATGGAGCCCATCCAACATTGTTAACTACCGCCAGCGCCATGAAGGTTTCGGCATCTGGGATGGAAGTCACACCGTCGTAAAAATCGACAGCCTCGGCGTAGTTGAGCGGCGCGTCCGTGGGCACTGTGTTGTATTCGGTTACATCGTCTATTCCGTCCCCATCGATGTCACCGGGATCCGCTATGTCATATTCCCAAATGCTGTACTGATCGAGTGGATATGCTGCGCCGGGCGCGGATATCACCATGGTACCATCTGACCCCATAGTGATCGATGCAGGCCACTCGAAATCGGCGCTGTGCTGGGCCTCGAGGATGTAGTAGTTGTCGGTGCTGCCCTGAATCGAAAGCTGCACTTGACCGTAGAGGTTCACCGAATAGTTGTCAATGGTGACTTCTGTTTGAGCGAACAGTGAACCGCATAATCCTAGAAAAAAGACGATGGTGAGGTGTGAAATATTTTTCATTTCAGACAGATTGGGGTCAACTGCAGTGTTTTTGAAAGATGGAGACCACCAATATTACCACAACGAGTGCGATTTTTGTTTAGTTGCGCCGTTAGAGGTGCTGTTTCTGGTTGTTTTGGTGAAACTACCGCCCCTGCATAGACGGTTTGATTGAGGCATCACACCCGTCGGTGATTTCGAAAACCAACGTTCAATACTGGCTGAAGAAAGAAATGGTTCGGTCGCATTTCCTTTCTTTATTTAGACCAGTTCTAAATTACCGGATTTACGGTATTGGTCAACTCGATTCGACAAATGAGATTTGCACTCGCTTTTAATTTACAAAACCTGGAAAATGAACACGACGTTCTCCTCTTTAAAAGGCATTTTTGTCTTTGCCCTAGTGGCTACTTTCGCCCTGACTTCGTGCAATCGAGACACGGAAGGATGCACTGACCCAGCAGCCGATAATTATGATTCAGATGCAGATACAGACGATGGATCTTGCTCCTACGCTATTGCCGCACCTGACACTTATGTGTTCACCGACGCTGACGGAAACAACACCGTGAGCTACAGCGGGCAGCACCAGCGTTTGAACATGCTGTCTGAGATGTCGTCATACCTAAAAACAGCAAACGATGAAGGCGTATCCGTGGACGCTGACGTACTGAAAGACATGTACGCCAATGAGGACTACACATGGGATGATGAGGAAGACCTTGGCATGACAGGTTCTTCGAAGCAATTGAAGAATAAGACTGTTGGTGGAGATAGTGAGTTCACGAATGTTTTCGAAACGTGGATGGATGAGGTAGCTGCAGCAAGTGATGGTTCAGGTGCAGGCTCTGCTGGTGTCACTGGTGTGGTTCTCTCCACAACCAATCCTGCGAAGCAATATTTGCAAAGTGCCCAAGGGCAGGAATGGACCCAACTGATTGAAAAAGGGTTGATGGGCGCTTGCTTCTACTACAACATCTCAGTGGTGTATTTGGGAAGCGACAAAATGGACGTGGACAATACAACGGCTGAGGACCCTGCAAATGGCAAGTACTACACGAAAATGGAACATCACTGGGATGAAGGCTATGGTTACTTCACCACGGCAGTGGATTATCCGAATTCTGGCACAGACCGTTTTTGGGGTAAGTACGCCGATGGTCGAGAAGATCTTTTGCAAAGCGGGACCAAAATCTCTGCGGCTTTCCGTTTGGGACGAGCTGCGATTTCCGCAGACAACATGACGGTTCGTGACCAGCAAATTGAGATCATCAGAACTGAATTGGAGTTGGCTGCTGCTGGCACAGCAATCCACTACTTTAACTCTGCAATTTCCAACTTCGCCGACGACGCACTCAGAAATCACGCTTTGAGCGAGGCAAAAGCGTTCATGTGGGGACTTCAGTTTGGAGAAAACACCTCAGTCGATTCAGATGAGGTTGCACACTTGCTCGAAGACTTAGGTGACGATTTCTACGCAGTAACAACAGCAATGCTGACCGAAGTTCGTGACGAACTTGCAGCGGCGACGGGCTTGACCGACTTAGCTGAGCAATTGTAATGGGTAGGAGCATACTCAAAGAGAACATTGGAATGAACTGGGGCTCCTTTATGGGGCTCCAGTTTTTCCTTTTGTTCATGGTCCTTGTCCTAGCTGGATGCAATCCAGATGAGCAAGATGAGCCCGGAGATTCTTTTGACCGAGAAGCCTTCTTGATCAATGCTGCCGATAATCTTATTATTCCTGCATACTCGGAAGCGGTGGTTTCTGCGGAAAATCTTTGTATCGCACTTTGGGATGGAACCTTAGAACAATCCCGCGCGGCCTTGAAGGAGTGTGCGATGAAATGGCAAGCGGTCGCTCTTTTTGATTTTGGTCCCGCGGTGGGCCGAAACCTCTTGGGTACAACGAACTCCCATCCCTGTGATTCACTGGACGTGGACGAAGATGTGATGAACGGCAATGTTGTTCCGGGCCTCCCAAGTACACTGGATCGCACAGGATTGCCGGCATTGGATTATTTATTGCACAAAGGAGAATGGAACGCGGATAGGCTGCAACATGCCACTTTTTTGGCAAACCATTTACATGACGAACTTCAGGCTGTCCACGACAGCTGGGTTACCGAATACAGGGATGACTTTGTTAGTCGGACGGATACAGATATTGGAAGTGGTCTGGGAATGATGCTCAATGCCTTTAACCGAACGTACGAAGGAAATGTGCGTAAGGGTAAATTAGGCCTTCCAGCAGGTGTATTTTCATTTTCGGGTAACCCTGCCCCGCAGTTGGCAGAGGCATACCATGCCGGTGATTGGAGTGTTGACTTACTCCAAGAGGCCATGTTGGCGACTGAACGAATCTATTTGGGAGGAGAGGGTATAGGTCTTGACGATTATCTTCAATCGTTAGGTGATGTATCCTACGGCACAGAGCTTGATGCGGAAATAAAAGCTCAAATTGCAGCGGCTCAGGCGGCAGTCCTAACATTGGATGATCCGTTGTCTGAGTATGTGGTTTCCAACCAACCTGCAGCTCTCGATGTATACAGCGAATTACAGGCCTTGGTTATCCTTTTAAAAGTGGATATGATGTCTGCTCTCGGTGTTCTAGTGACTTACCAAGATACAGACGGTGACTAGGCTTGTCTCGGCCGCCCCTTTGGTTACCTTGAGGAGGCTGTTTGCGGTGCTTACCCTCTGCAGCACGGTTCGATTCATTGGATACGGCTGGGTTGAGACTCAAATTTTGCAGCCTACTTGGCTGTTCCCTTTTGATGGATTTGAATGGCTCCCTCGTCCAACTGTGGAAGGAGCCATTCTTCTTTTTTCAGGTATGCTTGCCGGTTCTTGTTTGATGTTTTTCGATCGAGTGGCGCGATTGGGGGCGTTTATTTTCTTTATCTGTTTCACGTACGTTGAGTTATTGGATAAGTGCAATTACCTCAACCACTACTATTTCGTTTCGCTTGTTGCTTTTCTGCTCATTCTGATACCTGCTCGTTCCGATCGGCCCATGGTCCCCCTTTTTATGAAGTTGGCCTTTCAAGGCTTGCTGGCGTTGGTGTACTTTTTCGCCGGACTGGCTAAGCTTCACACAGACTGGTTAATTGAGGCGCTTCCCCTTTCAATCTGGTTGCCTCAGCACAGCAGTCTGCCTTTAATTGGTCCATTGCTTGCGGAGAGATGGATTGCTTATGCATTTAGCTGGGCGGGTGCTGCATTCGATCTCTTCGCTCCATTTGCTCTTTTTAGTGACAAATTGCGTCCTTGGTTTTATCCGATTTTGGTTGTTTTTCATGTGCTCACTTGGGTACTCTTCCCAATCGGTATTTTTCCATGGGTCATGATCCTTTCTACGACCGTATTCTTCCGAGATGATTGGCATTATTCGCTGTGGGACCGCCTTGGATTGCCCCTTGCTAAAGCCCAAGCTGCCCCATTGGTTTCCCATGCTAGAATGGGTTGGCAATTCGCAGCAATCGCCGTGTTATTTGTTTTCCAAGTGATTTTCCCTTGGCGGCACCTTGTCTATCCTGGCAATCCGTTTTGGCACGAAACGGGATACCGTTTTGGATGGCGGGTGATGCTCATGGAGAAGTCAGGTATGGCGACATTTTATGTCAAAGAGGAGACAGGTGTTGAACGAATTTTTGAGCTCGATAAAATTTTGACGCCGAACCAAGTAAAAATGACCGCTACCCAGCCAGATCTATTGCGTCAAGTTGCCCGAAGGATAGCTGCTGAAAATGAGGGTGAAGAGCGGGTTCGAGCGGAGGTGTGGGTATCGATGAATGGGAGAAGATCCCAGTTGTACCTTGACCCATTTGAAGATTTGTCGACCCCAATAGCCAGTTGGGCTTCGCGTACTTATGTGTTGCCCTTGGACTCCGTAATCAGACCAGCCGAATGGGACGAAATGCGGGAAAACTTACGAGATGAAAGAGGTTGGTAATTGCTGGATTATGGAAAAAGCCTTCGTCCTGACGTGCATGATCCTATGCTCTTCTTGCTTGTTTGGACAAGCGCTTCGTGGGTACGCAATCGCCACTGACAACTCCCCCATTCCACGCGCAAACATTGTTTGGACCACACAATCTGCTGAGGAGGTTATCTCCGGAGCTGATGACGGTAGCTTTTTAATCGAATTGGAGGAGTATCCCGTACGCCTTTCTGTAAGCGCCATTGGTTATGGAGCCGTGGACACATTAGTTGATGAGCCACAAAGTACACCCTTGGTGATTGTGTTGAATGAACTGAGCGTCACCGTAAATCAGGCATTGGTCGAATCCAAGCGAAGCCCTACCGAATGGCTGCCATCGCTTTCCAATGGAGGGCTATACCGAGGGATGAAGAGTTTGGCCATTCGACCCGAAGCGGTACTATCCGTGCCGGGTGAGGTTCAAGCCAGAAATATATTTTCGGCCATTCCGGGGGCCAATATTTGGGAGAGTGACGCGGCCGGACTTCAACTTGGCATTGGCGTCCGCGGATTGAGTCCAAACCGTTCAGCTTACTTGAGTATCCGACAGGACGGAGTGCCGATTGCGGCAGATCCCTTGGGCTATCCTGAAGCCTATTACACCCCGCCCTTGCAAATGGTTGAAGCCATATCGCTCGTTTCTGGTGCGGCAGCGCTTCAATACGGCTCTCAACTTGGCGGCTTATTGAATTTTCAAATGAAGCGCTGGAATGGAAATGACAGGGTGGATCTGGAAAGTCTCTTGTCCCTAACCGCCTATCTCCCGGAGGACAAGGAATACAGGGGCAACCAACATTTTGCGCTGCAAGCCTCACTTCCGACTTCTGCCACGTCGGGCCTCTTTATTGCCATCGACAACAAAACAGGCACGGGCTGGAGAAGCAATGGAAGGTTTAATAGCACAACGTTTCATATCAATGGAATACAAGACATTGGCGATGCCTTGACGATTCGAGAGCATGTTTCCTACATGACGCGAGAGGAGCAACAACCGGGCGGCCTGACAGAGGCTTTATTTGTCTCAAGTCCCAGAATGAGCACACGGAATCGAAATTGGTTCAGCATAGATTGGTTCGTTGGCGGGGTCGGGATAGACTACCAAGCATCCAGCCAATGGAAGCTGAACGCAGATCTGAGCACAGTCATCGCGAACCGAAATTCATTGGGCTTTTTGGGGACTCCAGATCGGATTGATCTCGGGGGAGCACGAGGTTTGATCTCGGCGGATTTCAGTTCAATTACGTGGGATTTAAGAGGAACTCGAAGTTGGAAGAATAAAGTCAGCGGTGGTTTTAATGCTTTGCTAATTGGTAGTCAGGGTCTTAGGGGTGATAATCGGATGCGCCAGGGCTGGGCAAATGATTCGGATGATTCAGATTTTACATTTATCGAACTACTCGTTGGCGAAAGCAGTGACACCAACTTCCCCAATTTTCAAGAAGCTCTCTTTGCTCAAGGCATCATTGGGGCTTCACCAAGATTTTCGCTGACTCCAGGCATTCGCTGTGAGTGGATAAGAACCTCAATGAGTGGTGAGTATAGGGCGGTAGCAACTGATCTGAATGGGAACTTTCTGGAAGATTCCATTTTCAGCACAAGTGATGCTAGGAACAGAGTCGTATTCCTGCCTGGCATAGGTTTTTCGTGGAAGGAGGGCACGACGGAAGTCTATGGCAATGCTGTGAGAAACTTCCGAGCCATTAATTTTTCTGATATCCAATTAACGGGTTTAGGCGTTGTGATCGATCCGAACATCAGCGATGAATTTGGAGCAAATTTTGACCTGGGCATCCGAAAAAAGACGGAAACTTTCCAAGTTGATTTGAGCGCTTATTGCCTGTTTTACAAGAAACGAATTGGCCTGATACCCGACGTTGTCTCCGCCCCACCTCCAATTTTCCAGAAGGCGATTTTCTTACGAAAGAACCTGAACGATGCCCGGACTTTGGGCGCAGAGTTATCTGTGTCCAAGCAATTCGTGCTCGATGAAGCCCTTATTCGTTGCGGCGGGAGTATCGGAATTGCGCATGGAGTTTACATCGCTGGGGACTCACCGATTAAAGGGAATGAACTCGAGTTTGTTCCTGATTACACCTGCCGGGGAAACGTAAGGCTCAAGAAAGATAAATGGGTTGTACAATTGCATGGCTCGCTTACTGGAAAGCAATTCACGGATGCCACAAATGCCGAATACACGCCTACCGCAGTGTATGGAGAGATTCCAGCATATGCGATCATCGATTTTGGTCTTGATCGTCAATTTGGCCAAGGCGACTTCTCACTGGGTCTTAAGCTCAACAACCTGACCGATTCACGGTATTATACACGCAGAGCTTTGGCCTATCCGGGTCCTGGGATTCTTCCAGCTGATGGATTTAACATCCGTCTTGCCATCACGTATGCACCAGTCCGATGAATCCTGCTCATCTATCCATCGTTTTTTTTGATGGTCCCTGTGGATTGTGTCAACGAAGCGTGAAGTGGTTGGTTCTCCATGAACGTGGGAGGGGTGGAGAGCCGAAGCTGCATTTTGCATCGTTGCAGAGCAACCTTGCGGCCGATTTGCTTCCAGTGGAACTTCGTACTCCGCCCCTGGAAGGTCTCGTCTTCAGTACTGGCGCTGAGTGCAAAGTTGGTGCTGCGGCAGTGAGGGCTTTGGCACCCTATCTTCAGTGGCCCTACAGATGGCTCCTTGCGTTCACCCCCGGTTTCGGCTATGGCTGGATCGCTCGGCAACGCATGGATCTATCAAGGCGTTGGGGGACATGCGATTTGGAGAATACCGAGGTTCGGGAGCGCCTGCTCGATTGAATTCCTTTTTAACCAATTCCAGGTCCAAGTTTTACTTTTTAGAGAATGAGGAGGGATTCTGCAAACAGAATCGTTATGAAAGCGCGGTGAACAATTAGTTCCTGTTTACGTGTTTCAATCCGCAAGAATGTAGTTTCTTCCAATCATGAATACTAACCAAGATTCAGGAGTGTGGACGCGGGATCGACTCGTTCGGGGCGTGATTCTCCTTTTTTGGACTTGCTTTTGGTCGTTTAATGTCGTCGATAAGGCCATCGGCGGAAGCACTTTTTTATGGGTTGGACGCGATCGATTCGCCCAATTTCAGAAGTACTTCGCCTCCGCGGGACTGGAGTCGCCATGGATTGCTGATTTGGCGCTGTATGTTGCCGCAGCACTTGAGGTGTTTGCCCTTGTGTTTTTTGCTGGGGCATTGTGGAATTTTACGTGCAAGCGAGCACATCAAGCGAGGTCATGGTGCTTCATCGGTATCATCATTACCCTGGTGACATTTACGTTTTTTTCGATCGGTGATCACTTGTTTGGAGACCGATTTGAACTGCTGGAACACACCCTTTTCTGGTTTATCACGCTCGCTTCTTGGGGGGTTTACGTTCGACTTGAGAGCCAGGGTAATTTATCCTCCGACGAACAGCCCAAGCGTCCGGGGCGGTATGGAGGGAGCAGAAGCGTGGCGATACTGGCAATTGGACTCGTGACCTTCACGACGGGGTCCATTTTTAAGTACAACAACGATTTCTTTTACCGTCGAACTTCTGCACTTGACGCTGAGCCCGTTGGTGAGGATTTATTCAAGGTTGCATTCCCATTTCTTGGAGGTAGCCAGGTGTTTGAGGAGACCCTTGCTAAGTTTCAACGCGAATATCCCAACAAGTCCATTGACCACATCTACACGGCCCCCAACCCGCTGCGATTGAAGAAGGCGGATGCACTCATTTTTTATATCGCTACCAAAGATCGGATGGTAGTAAACGCACAAAATTCCTCAACCCATGAATGAGCGTAGGATACTTCAAACGGCGATTCTTTCGTTTTGGACTCTCTTCTGGGGGCTGAGCGTATTGGATAAAATCATTCCCGATGTTCACTTTCTGTGGGTGGGTAAAGATTTCTTTGCCCTTTTTGTCAAATTCTTTGGTTCATTGGGAATAAAGGATTCCTTGTTCCCAACACTAGCCCTTGCAGGCGTAAGCGCGCTAGAGGCGTGTAACTTCACCTTTTACGTTGCGGCAATGGTGCGACACCTGCAGCGCAACGAGCAGGCGACTGACCGTTGGTTTTTTCGGGCGATTTTGACTTCGCTGGTCTTATTCACCTTGTTTTCAATCGCAGATCAAGTCTTTGGTGATCGTTTTCAATTGCTCGAGCACAGCCTATTTTGGATCATCCTCATCGGAACGTGGTGGGGATTTTATGCCTTGCACCAGGACCCAAATGAAAAACGTGAACGTCCCCAAAAGGGAATGCTGACGCGTGCATTGGTGCTAGGGAGTTCATTGACACTGGCTGTTTGCGCGTCGGTTTCAGGCTTCTCGAGCAGAACATTTTTCAATGCAGAAGCACCAGTGCGTGGAATTGAAGTGGTCGAGGGAGTTTACAAATTTGATTTTCCGTTTCTCGCAGACAAACGCGTTTTGGAAGCCACCATTGCATCGTTCAGGGAAGAGCATCCTGACCTTGAAATATCCTACATCTACACTGGACCCTCCGAACTAAACTCAAAGAAAAAAACGCACCTGCTGCTGTATGTATTTGTGGAGTGAAGTCAGGTTTTGTTCGGCAATGCATGTGTCGAAGCTGAATTTGTTGCTTTTGTTTGGCTCGTAGTCTGGTAATCGATGAGCGTTCACCTGAGCACATTCGCCAAGACGTTGGTCGAAAAGCGCATTTCTGCGGGAGCAAAAAAAAATCCCCACTCCGAGAAGGAATAGGGATTTTTGAAGGCATGGAGCCTTCAGAATTAATGAAAGTCAGATTACATCTTGATGACTTTGAAGTTTTGCTCGAAGTCCTCGCTTAAGCATTTGACGAAATAGGTGCCGGGGGCGTAACCACCCAACCAGATGGTCTCTCGTGTGCTTCCTGCTGAAATGCTCCCGGTTTCCAGAACCCTTCCCAAACGATCGAATACTATGAACTGCAACGATTGGCTGAGTGCGCTCGATGATTCCAACTCGATGCTGAGTTGGTTGTCGGTGGGATTGGGGTAAACCCGGATTATGGGGCCAATGGATGCTTGCTCGTCGACGGCCACAACGCCACTGGGAACAAGCAACCGTTCGAATTCATACATGCAAGGGCCGAGGGTGTCGGTTACAACAATGTTGTATTCGCCGACGGGCAGGTTCATGAAGACGCCGGTGGCCTCAAAATTTTGACCGCCATCAATGCTGTAGAGGTAGGAACCTTCCCCCGAAGTTGGTGCGATGATGATGGATCCGTCCGTGGTCAACACCGAATAGGGGTGAGTCACGGTGATTTCTAAATCCGTAAAGTCACAAACGGCAATGACGATGCTGTCGGTATACGTGCAGGTGCCAGCTCCATTTTCGACCACCACCTCGTACGTGCCGGGTGCGAGTCCTTCGAAACTGTTTGAGCTTTGAAAGGACTGCCCACCATCGATGCTGAAGACGAAATCATCATCGGCCGAAAGGGTTTGGATGGTGATGACTCCATCGGATGCCGCTTCGGATGAGGCGGGTTGTACGTCGACATTGGCGGCGATTTGGCATCCGCTGTCGCCTGCGCAAAATGACTCAACAGCCTCACTGTCGAAGTCCCCATCGTTGTAGACAATGACTTCCCCTTCGGAATTCCAAACTTGGAAGTTGCCTTGGCCGTAACCGCAGCACCACCTCAATCCCAGAGCCCTCGTAGTCATCCGCGTAATCATCGAGGTAATCGTCCTCGTCGTTCTCGCCGATGAAATGGTTCATGATGTTTTGGAGGAAGGGCATGTTGGCCATCAACAACTGATGCGTTCGTTGCGTGGCTTCAAAGTCGTAGGCATCGCCAAACGAGAAATTGAAAGAGTACCCACCAATGACCCCGTTGGGGTTGATTTGCGTGGGGTTAAAGACGATCTCACCGGAGGAATCGTCACCAGTGACATCCGCATCAATTGCCGACCAGAAACCATAGTGTACTGTGTGGGTGTTGCTGTTGATGAAGTAAACCTGCGGGTTTGGACTGTCTCGGTTGAGTATGCCAAACTTCACGTAGAGCTGGTCGTCTAAGAAGGGCGCCCATCCAACATTGTTGACGGTAGCCAGCGCCATGAAGGTTTCGGCATCGGGAATGGAGGTCGCTCCGTCGTAAAAATCCACGGCCTCGGCGTAGTTGAGCGGCGCGTCCGTGGGCATCGTGTTGTATTCGGTTACATCGTCTATTCCGTCCCCATCGATGTCACCGGGATCCGCTATGTCGTATTCCCAAATGCTGTACTGATCGAGTGGATATGCTGCGCCGGGCGCGGATATCACCATGGTACCATCTGACCCCATTGTGATCGATGCAGGCCACTCGAAATCAGGACCGTGTTCCGCGAGAAGAATGTAATAACTGTCGGTGCTGCCTTGGATTGACAGTTGCACTTGTCCGTAGAGGTTCACCGAATAGTTGTCAATGGTGATCTCCGTTTGAGAGAACACTAGATGATGCAGCCCTAGAAAAAAGACGAGGGTAAGGGTAAAGATGTCTCTCATGGATGCTAGGGAACTAAGGTTAAGACGGCCTTGTGGTGGCCGAATACATACAATAATAATGCAACTTACGGGACTTCCAATTTTGTGAACGCCTCGGGCAAACTTTGAAGGCACCTGCACCGCATGAGGTGTTGGTTTCGATTCTGCGTGCATTGGGTTAATAGCCCCCCTCATCCCATCACGAAAGTTAGCTTTCAGAATATTAACTCGCTCTAAATCAATGTATAAATGTCTTGTCTAGTGATTCCAATGGAATCACTTTTCCATTGTGACAACAGCTTCCTTATTTGCAGTATGACTTTGCGATTGACAGTCTTTTCGCTTGCCGTTGGACGCATCCTCCGAAGGGAGAACCTCCAAAAACGAAGCATAAGGCCAGGCTGGCATGTGGAAAGTGCCGGGTGAGTTTCGGTCATTTTACTAGCCAATGATTCGGAGACCGTCGCTGAAATCACCGCCGAAACTTATAGGAGGCAAAGGATGTGCCGGTTGAGATAATGCCTCGATTTGGTTTACCTTCGGAGTAAGAACAGTTGCCGTTCATGCCTCAAGCTCCTGCCCCTCCATTTTCATGCCGATACTCTCCGCAGCTGCCTGAATTACTGCTGGCCCTCGAGGCCACTGTGGCGCTTTCTACCTACCAGGCCGGCAAGTTGGTATTGTTTTCGGCCAAGGATAGTGAATCACTCATTCAATTGCCGAGGAGTTTCCGCAAGGCAATGGGAGTGGCCGAGGATCGGGCATCCGATAGATTGGCCATCGCCTGCCAGGATCAAATCTTGGTCTTTCGGAATTCGGCTGAACTGGCTGAACACTACCCAAAATCTCCAGGGAAATACGACGCGTTGTACATGCCGAGGGCCGCGTATTTTACTGGACCGCTGGATGTCCATGATGTGCACTTTGGTGCGGACGGAGAGTTGTATGCGGTCAACACCTTATTCTCCTGCATCATGCGGGTGGACGACCGCTCGAGTTTTACGCCCGTATGGAAGCCACCTTTCATTGATGCGATTCTCGGCGAGGACCGCTGCCATCTGAACGGCCTCGCCATGGAGGATGGGAAGCCGCGCTATGTTTCAGCATTCAACCAGGGCAACACCCGCCAGAGCTGGAGGGAGGACGTCGCAAATACGGGTGTCATTCTGGACATTGATTCCAATGAGGTGGTTGCACGGGGCCTAGCGATGCCTCATTCACCGCAATTGATCCATGGAGAGTTGTATGTATTGACCTCGGCCAACGGTCAGCTGGTGCACATCGACCGCGCAACAGGGGTAAGCCGCACAGTAGTTGATTTTGGCGGATTTGTTCGGGGTATGTCGCAGCACGGCGATTACCTCTTTGTAGGCCTTTCCAAGTTGCGTGAGAAGTCCAAAACATTCGGAGCCATTGCAGCGCAGTTGCCTGACAATCGAGCCGGTGTTATGGTCGTTCACTTGCCCACCATGAGCAAAGTGGGCATAATCGAATACCAATCCTCCGTGAAAGAAATTTACGATGTTCATATCTTGCACGGCAAACGAAGGCCCAATATCCTTGGGCCGGATGATGAATTACATCGCGATGGTGTGACCACGCCAGACCGCACATTTTGGCGCAAGCCAATGCCACAAGATTAGTCCCATGATACACCACGCCCGCAAACAACGCCAGCTCAAGAACTTGGCTCATCGCATTGCAAACGAGGTGGCCGCTAACGGCGGTGCACTGACGCGCCGAGCTGCCACATGGTTGAGGCAGCTGAAAGAGGGTTACGCTTCACTGCGTAGCCTATTGTCCAGCGCGGCGATGCGCAAATTGGCTTTTGTCCTCAGCGCCACGCTCAGCGCCGGGACGGCACTTCAGGCCCAATCATTCGCCGATCCGGTGACAAACCCATTCGGCTTGACAGGGGTGCCTTGGGGAGATGCCTCTGTTGGTTTTGATTTTGTGGATCTCGATGACGATGGGGACTACGATTTGGTCAGCCGTGAGCTTGGATTTGGAAGCATTTACGAGATTCACCTGGCATTTTACGTGAATAACGGTTCAGCCTCGAATCCGGAATTTGCTGCACCCGAAGAGGGGCTGTTTGGGACACCTATTATGCCAGGATTTTCTTATTGGGAAACTTACAACGGGGTCGCGCTGACCGCGGCGGACCTGGACGGGGATGGTGATTATGATCTTCTTGCCCATGCACTTTATGCATATGGCGAAACCGATGATTATGATGAAGAATATGTCGAATGGTACAGTCCTATTTTGTTCATGGAGAACACAGGGACGCCGAGTGCTCCCGAGTTCAATTCCATTGAGGTAAATCCCTTTGGGTTGGACGTGGGTAGCGATTCTTATGTGAACTCGTGGTCTTCGTTTGCTTTTTCGGACATAGATGCAGACGGGGATTTAGACTTACTTGGTACCCGGTCAAACGGTTATGGCGGCGGCATTGCAGTGTTTGGCTGTGAGAATGTGGGATCTTCAACCGATCCTTCTTTTTTGCCCCTGGAGCAAGGGCCGTTCGGATTGCCGGGGGAAATCGTGAGTGAATTTGAGGGCATCGCTCCCGCCGTAGACTTAACAGACCTCGACCAAGATGGAGACCTTGACTTCATTGTTTCAGTGGCCGATGGCAGTTATGGTGATTACGGCGGCGTCTCTGGACTTTTGTTTTTTGAAAATCAGGGGTCGCCTGAATCGCCTGCTTTTGCTGCGCAGGTTGCTTCACCCTTCGGACTTCAGTTGAGTCAGTTTGGGGGGTTGGCCATCACTCAATTTTGTGACCTTGACGGCGACGGTGACTTGGACGCCATCCACAATGACAATTCTGTGAATGGCATATACGGTCCGAATGAATTCTCCTACCAAGAGAACACGGCTCCTGTCTCGATTCAAGAGCTTTTCTCCACCGAGACGGCTCAAATTCTACCGAATGCTGTGCATGCGGGTGATAGTCCATGGATTATCGCGCCATGGGGCGGTCAGTCGCCTATGGATTATGAAGTGAGCGATCTATCGGGCCGAGTGGTGGCCACTGGGAACGCGCTTGGTTCCTTCCAATTGAACACATCGGGCTGGCCCGCTGGCCAATACATTGTTCGTTTGTTAGATCTCAATACGCGCAACCAGGCGCTGGGTCGCTTGGTTGTCAATGGAGGATAGCCATTCAACGTTCGACCTTTTCGCCGTTTGATTCATTACGCTCGAGGGCAAAGCCTAAGCAATAAGAGGACAATGGTTTATGCGTTTGTTTTGGATGCGATTCAGCGAATCACTCGCTGTCGCAATCGTATCCGTACGCCTCAAACAACAGGAGCAGGTCAAATACATCTACGTATCCGTCCCCGTCTAGGTCGCTCATGCACACAGTAGAGTAGTCACATGCCCCGCTGACGTTTGCCACGGGATTAAAATTGAGCCCTACCGGATCCATGCACCCGAGGTACAAACAACTACCGTCTTCCAGCACTGAGGAAGGATCGAAGTTCAAGGCCATGGCATCGGTGCATCCCGCAAACACACACGAGAGGTTATCGTAGTTGGCTTCGGGGTTGAAATTGGCGGCGCTCATGTACATGCAGCCGCCAATGACGCAACTGCCGTCATCTGAGGTGGCATCGCTTTGATAGTTGTCAGCCATGGGGTTGGTGCAACCAGGCAGCTCCTCGCAATCGCATGCACCATTGCCGTTGGCGTCGATGCAGTTCCCTTCGCAGTCCGAGCATGCCCCGGGATATTGGCATTCAGCCGTGTCTTCTGGATCGAATTCTGGGTCGTAGTTGCACGCATCCTCGTCCCCGCATCCTTGAGGCAATTGGATGGGCATAGCGAGCACTTGCATGCTTTGGCTCTGCAATCCCTCCACAAACATTTGCACGTTAACACTGCCAGAAATTTCACCGGCCGTTGTCAATTGGGCAATCAAGACGCGATTGTCAGCACCGGCTAACGCATTGACGTCGCCAAGTAAGGTGAATATTGAACCGCCAATGGCATCGTCAACAATAAAGCCACCACCACTGTTGAAAGACGCCAGCGCCACATCCAATCCGATTGCCCCGGCAAGTGAACCCATCGCGTTATTGGTCGCACCTATGGTGAGCCAAGAATCATAATTGGCCTCTGGAAAGAAGGGCAGGATTGCGCCGTTGATGGCCCAGGCAAAGTCTGCGCCAAGGGCACTTTGGTAGAAGCTTTCAGTGCTGCTGATGTTTAGGGGAGTAGAAATATCACCGAATACGGCAGACAACTCATCTGTTTCATTGGTCATTTGAGCGTACAAGTGGTACGTTTTCATTTCATCCAGTTCGGGAATTCCCGTGGTGTCGTGGTTGGCTATCACTTCAGCGTGGATGCCTGTAACCTGACCAAGTGCGAGCCCGCTGACAAAGCAGCAAGCCAGCAGAAGCGCAGCATGTTTCATAAAGTAGGTCGTTCGTGTTCAACCTCAAGATAGTATAAAATATTCGTATAACAAAATCGATATTTCATCGAAATTATACACGAGGAAACGGGACCTAGTCAGTAGAAAAAGATACCTCGAAGGGCGGTTCTGCCGACGTGCCGTGGCATACAACGGCTTGACGTTTAGCGTCTTTCATGAGGGCAAACTGTCGATATGCTCCGGTGGAATTGGCTGTCAAATCGCAAACAATGGCGGTTAATTCGTTGGTCCCAGGTTCCATGCGTCCTTTCCATGTACCGGAGAAGGCTGCTACCCGACCGTCATCGTGGCTTTGCACGAGTTCAGCGGTTCCCATGGCACCAATGGTAAACGTGAAGGTGCTGCGCCCCACCTTCGCTTCCTTGCCGCGCACCACAATGACCTCCCCATTCGCGTTAAGCAACGGGTACTCTGGGCGCTCGCCGTTCCATGTTCCGTACCAATTTTCAACGCGGTAGGGCTCTGCAGATTGGGTGACCGATGTGGCCACCCTAGCGCGCTGCCTATTTTTCTCTGCACCAGGAGGAGCAGGATTGCCGCAAGCGATCCAATGCAGTGCAACGCATGCGATTATGGCTGGATTCAAGGTGCGCATGTTTCGGAGAATTCGCTGAGTAACATAAGTAGATCGCTGACCGTGCTGATTTGGTCGCCGTTCACGTCTCCAATGCACGGGGCGGTAACGCAGCCGTAATCGGATAGAAAGAGTAAGATGTCAGTTACCGCAATTACCCCGTCTCCGTTCAAATCGCCGGGACATGGGCACTCATCAAGGCACGATCCGTCTTCAATGGTTGCAGCAGGGTCGTAATTGCAAGCTTCCAAATCCGTGCATCCCGCGCAGGATTCGAATTCACAGCTTCCATCGTCAGCGGTCACAGCCAAATCAAAATTGCAGGCGGCAACATCTGCACAGCCGTAGCACGAAATGTAATCACATGTTCCGTCATCTACTGTAGCCGCCGGGTTATAATTGCACCCTGCGGGGTCCATGCATCCCGGAGGATCTACATCCAAGCAGAGATCCCAAATGCTTATGTCTGCTGAGAAGTAAGCGCCTTGCGAACCGCTCCAGCCATTCCCTATGCGAATAAACCACGTGCCGTTGCCCTCCGGAGCGCTGCCGATCGTGGCAGCTCCCGTGTAGGAGCCAGAGGCGCTGGAATCCCACGCGTTCGGCCAGAATCCGGAGTTTGTGCAGCCGAAGTCAACATCGAACCCACCAATTTGCCTGCACTCCCCGTTAGGTGCCTCAATAATTACCGTCAAGTCGCTGGCTTTGGTTCCATCTTCGTTGAGGTTTTCGAAGTCCAAGAAAACCGTCACTGCTGCCACGTAGCCGAACCCACTTACTGCCATAGAAACTGTTTCCCCCGGGGCCAAGGTGTCGGCAAGTGACATCGTTGCTTCGCAATTGCAGGCACCTCCGTTGGGAGAATAGAAACAACTGCCGTCGTCGACAAGATTGAATTCATTGTAATTGCATGCAATCGGATCTGTGCAGCCGAAGCAGCTAGAGCCGTCACCGCCGCATTCCCCGCAAATGTCTGCCGTCGCACAAGAACCATCGTTCAAAACAGCTTCAGGGTCGTAGTTACAAGCCCATTCAAACGTACAGCCGTAAAAAGCGCAACTTGTCGAGAATTCATCGCACGTGTTGTAGCATGTTCCCTGGCTGTTGATCATGGGGATGAGTGCTGAATTTTCGACGGTAGGGTGGAACTCGAGGTTGACTGAACCGCCTGCTACGGCGTGGCAATAACTCATAATGGTGCCGACCTGAGGTGTTGGCGTATTTGTGCAACCGCCCTCAGCGGTGTAGCAGTCATCAATAGGGCCGTTTGGCCACCCGCACCAGTGGGTGTGGTTGGAGCCGAAATTGTGTCCAAACTCGTGCGCTACGACGTTGAGGTTCCAGCTGTAGTTGTTCAGGTTGTAAACCATGGAGGGGCTCAGGTAGGAGCTGAATCCGGCGGCATACGACGAATTGCAATTGACTCCGAGGTAGGCAATGCCTCCTGTTCCGGTGTCAGTGCGGCGGGTCAGCAGGTGCACAAGATCACGAGGCCGATTGACGAGGTCAGGATTTTGGAGCCATTCGAGTCGGAACGCATCCAGCATGGCTCCGGCGTTTCCCGTGAATGCCGCGTATGGGTCAGGGGTTTCCCAGACGTTGATGTAAGATGCTGCGAGGTAGATAAGCTCGTTGAGCTCCGTCTGGTAAATCTCACTTACCCCAGTGAGCAATGCCAGGGCCCATTCCACAGAAGCATTGCAATCCGCACCAAATTGGTTGTAGGTGAAGTTGTCAATGTCGAGGGCAATCTCCACACATTCTGTAACGGGATTATTGGGAAGCGGGCTTGGGAGGCCCATTGGCTGCGGCGTGTGTACTTGCTCAGCAAGCGTTTCCAGTCCACATTCGAAAGCCGGTGTGTACAATGCATCCGCAGTTGAATAAAGCACAAACAAGCCCGTTTCCCGGTCGTCGCATTCGAGCCCGCCTAATTCGTATTGCACCCCTTTGTAACGAATGGCACCCGCCACTTGACCCTCGAGGAAGACAATAGATCCATGGATTTCATCATTGGCAATTCGATAGCTCAGCAATTGTGGGGTATACAGCTCTGTTCTAAGGCCGTCTTTCGTCATGTGTCCCACCTCTAGGTTTGACCTGTAGGCTTTGAATTCGTGCAAGATGACCGTCGTATGGTCTCCCCCGGGAAAGGTCAACGGCAATTCCCAATATGCTGGCCGTTGGGCTTGCAGCTCGCTCCACACCGACTGTTTGGCGGAGAATACCACGCTTGATGCGGCGTTATGAGTTGGAACACATGGGGCATCTTGGCGGTGTACCTGAAAAATGGCAGTGGGCTCGTACCACGATGAGCAGGCGGTAGATTCTTGTGCTGTTCCAAAGAGCGGTAAAGCCACCATGGACAGCACCAACCAAATGTTTTGGCGCCTGTTTACCGTCGAATTGAGCGTAATTTCGAATGGCATATGGAGTGATAATCAAACACTAAACTAATGAAAAGAACAGGAGTTCAATCTTTTCGTTGCCAAATGCAACTTCTGCTCACCAGCTCGCGTATGCGGAGGCAGTGTTCGACCTCCAAAACCGAAAAAATGATTCTAATTCAGCCTACTATAACGGAAAATATATCGACGAACAATGGTATTAAGTTGATTAATTTTGTATATTTAAGTAGGAATTGGATTATATCCGCGATGAATTACTCAACAATCACAACTGCTTGGAAGCGGTGTACGCTGCTTTCACTTTCCACCTTGTTGCTCACAGCAACGGGGTTTTCCCAGTTTTTGGGATTGGGAAGCGAGGTCCATGCCACCTCAGAATATGGCACAACGTATCGCATTTATGCAGAATTCGGCTCTGCTGAAGATGAATGCGTGGCTATCTACGCCGTAGGTGCCGGTGAAGCTAACCCTGTTACCCTAGAATTGGGTGTAACCACGTCGTTCTTTCAGAATGCTGGCGGTGGGAACTTAGGGTCAGACATCAACGCCTTCTTCCTGTCGTTGATACCCGCGATTGGCTATGATAGCTGGTTCACCATTGGTTCTGAAACCAATGAAGATCCTTCTGTTTCATCAATAGGTATGACGTCTGCGTTTGCCGAGTTCGACAATGGCAATGGCTTCACCCTCGGTGAAGGCGCTGTTGGTGGAAGTTGGTATATCACTCCCGGTTCAAATCCGCTCGCGTATGCGGGCGATGACGGCAAGGTACTTTTGGGGCAGTTTACAGCCGAAGACGATTCCGAAGGAAATCCGGGTCACGTAATGTGTGATTGGAATATTCAGTGGCGCGATGAGAATGGGGCGTCCAGCAACAGCACCGGAGCTGTGCATGATACAGCGGACAATATGCCCGATGTGATGGGTTGCATGGATGGAGCAGCGTGCAACTTCAATCCAGCCGCAACAGCTGATGACGGTTCCTGTGATTACTTGGATGCATTGAATGAGTGTGGAGGCACTTGCTTGGCGGATGCCGACGCGGATGGTATTTGTGACGATGTGGATGATTGTGTTGGATCATTGGATGCATGTGGAATTTGCAATGGACCAGGCGACGTTTACGAGTGCGGTTGTACAGAAATTCCAGCAGGTGATTGCAACTGTGAAGGAACGCAGGCTGCTGAAGGCTACGATTGTGCCGGCGACTGCTTGGCGGATGCTGACGGCGATGGCGTGTGTGATCCGTTCGAGGTAGCAGGCTGCACCGACTCGGATGCTTGTAACTACAACGATTTGGCCACAGACGACGATGGCTCTTGTACTGTACTCGACGAGTGCGGTGTGTGCGGTGGAAACGGCATCGCCGAGGGCGCTTGCGATTGCGACGGCAACACCATCGATGAGTGTGGTGAGTGCGGTGGCGACGGCATCGCCGAAGGCGCCTGCGATTGTGCGGGCACATTGCCCGAAACGGGCTATGATTGTGCCGGCGACTGCGTAAACGACGCGGACGCAGATGGCATTTGCGACGAATTTGAAACGGTGGGTTGCACCGATGCAACTGCAGCCAACTACGTTGCCTCGGCTACGGATGACGACGGCTCGTGTTTATATACTACGGTATTCAGCGTAGACATGTCGTGTGTGGAGTTCTCGTTCACCACGGTTCACGTCACGGGTCCATTCTGCGGCTGGTGTGCTTCTGAGGGCTGGAACGATTTGAGCGATGCGGATGCCGATGGCGTTTATAGTGTAACGCTCGACTTGCCCGCAGGCGATGTTGAGTACAAGTACATGGTGGACAATTGGGCTGGGCAAGAAAACTTGATAGATGACATGCAAAACGGTGGCACGTGTGCGCCTGTGACGGACTACAGTACATATGCGAACCGCCTCACAACGGTGGGTTCAACCAACGATGACACCTACGGCTCATGCATTCCGTGTTCGGAGCAGCAGTTCTTCGAAACGGTGACGTTTGAAATCGATATGAACAACTCCGACTACCCCAATGCCGATTACGATAATGTAGTGATCAACGGCAGCTGGAACGAGTGGAGTGGTTCGGGCGTGACCCTGGTAGACGACGATGCCGATGGCATATTTACCGGTTCAGCCTTATTTGAGGAGAACACGTCCTTTGAGTTTGTGATTGCTGTGACTGGCCCTGCCGACCAATATTCTGGTTGGGGTCAAACCATCAACGCGCCTTCTGAGTGCAGCACCAATCCAGAATTACCGATTGGCCAAGGTGGCGGAAATTATGGCGTTGACTTGGTTGAGTCGCCGATCACCGTGGCTTTCTGCGCGGGCGAGTGCACGGCTGTGTGCACTCCAGTGGTGCCAGGATGTACCAATGCGACTGCATGCAACTACAATTCTGCGGCCAACGAGGATGACGGATCATGCTTGCAAAACGACGAATGTGGCGTTTGCGGCGGCGATGGCATTGCGGAAGGCGCATGCGATTGCGAGGGCACCTCGCCTGAGGCCGGATACGACTGTGCGGGCGACTGCGTCAACGACGCGGACGGCGACGACGTGTGCGATGAATTTGAGGTTGGAGGTTGCACCAATGAATTAGCAACTAACTACAGCGCTGGTGCTACCGACGATGACGGAAGCTGCAACGTGCCGAGTTTCCCATTCCTGAATGCAGAAGTGCATGCCGAGACAGACTCTGGAACGACCTACCGTGTTTACGCTCATTTTGAGAATGCTGCTGATGAATGTATCGCTTTGTTTGGGATAGGATCAGCTGAGCTGGATCCAGTGGATTTGAATCTGGAAGTGACGACCTCGTTCTGGCAAAGTGCCGTAGGAGCCAACCTTGGAAGCAGCTTTAACCCCTTCTTTATTAGCATGTTCCCCTATGCTGCATTTGACAGCTGGTTGACCATTGGTTCGGAATCTGTTGACGATGAGCCAGTGAGCTCGGTTGGCATGACCGATGCTTTCACCACGTTCAACGCAGGGAATGGTTTCTCGCTGGACGGCCCTTCTGGAGGAAGCTGGTACGTGACGCCGAACTCCAACCCGTTGGCCGTGGCCGGTGAGGATGGAAAGGTATTGTTGGCCCAGTTAACGGTGACGGACGATGCAATGGGCGAGGCGGGTGAGGTTAGTGGATCGTGGAACATGCAATGGCGCAACGCTGCAGGTGTGTCCATGGAAAACCGTGGATTGACCTTCTCGTCTGGAGAATATGTTCCGCCGCTTAATGGCTGTACCAATGCAACGGCCTGCAACTACAACCCTGCTGCAACTGACGATGATGGTTCGTGCCTTCAGAACGACGAATGCGGAGTCTGTGGTGGCGCTGGAATTGCTCCTGGTGCATGCGATTGCGAAGGTAACTTGCCCGACGCGGGTTATGATTGCGATGGTGTTTGCTTATCAGATACCGATGGCGACGGAGTGTGTGACGAATTTGAAATTGTCGGGTGTACGGATGAAATTGCCTGCAATTATGACGCGACTGCGACGGAAGATGATGCTTCTTGCGCTTCATTCGATGAATGTGGTGTATGCGGAGGCGACGGCATTGCCGACGGGGCATGTGACTGCGACGGCAACGTCCCGGTTGCCGGTTATGATTGTGACGGCTCATGCCTCGTGGACACCGATGGTGACGGCGTATGCGATGAGTTTGAAATTGCCGGATGTACTGACTCAACTGCATGCGGCTACAACGCAAATGCAACTGATGACGACAACTCTTGCACCTACCCAGAAGCGGGTCAAGACTGTAGTGGTAACTGTTTGAATGACCACGACGGCGATGGTATATGTGACGATGCGGAAAGTCTGGGCTGCACTTCTTCTTCTGCTATAAACTACGACTTCTTGGCCACGGACGATGATGATTCATGCGTTTGGCCAGAAGGGTTGTTCACAGGTTTGAGCTACGAATTGGTGGGCCATGACCTCATCGAAGGAACCACGACTTACCGCTTGTATGCTGACTTTAACCCGGATACACTTATTCAGGTGGTGGCCTGCTATGGCACAGGGGAAGACCCATGGGCAATCAGTTCGACCGAAGGCTTCCACCAAGATGGATTGGGCGCTTTGTTGGCTCATGACATCAATCCAGAACTCTTCGCGTACTTCCCCGATTTGGAATTCGATACGTGGATTGCATTGGGTGGAGGTCCTGGATCGGACATTGAATTGCAGTCGGTGGGATTGGCAAATTTCTTCAGTGATTTCGAAGACAATGGTGCTGATATATTGGTGAACACTGCTGTTGGAGCTAGTTTGTACTACATCCCCGGCCCAGACGGAAGTACACTTTCGTTTGTTCAGGATGGTAAGATGTTGCTCGGTCAATTCACGACCAGCGGTGTCACGTCGGTCAAATACAACCTGCAATTCCGCGATGCGACGAATACGACGCACAACGTAACAGACCTGAACCTCGTGTTCCCGTCGTTTGGTGTGGGTTGTACAGACGCGACAGCCTGCAATTATGACATCGATGCAACCGATGACGACGGCACGTGCTACTATAGTACAGAGCACATTGGCTGCGATGGCAACTGCTTCTCCGATACGGATAACGACGGCATCTGCGACGGACAAGAAATCGCAGGGTGTACCGATTCGACCGCATACAACTACAACGAAAATGCAACGGATGAAGACGGTTCTTGCTTAGAGGGAGGATGTTTCGACGAGCTGGCTTGTAACTACGATCCTGCGGCTGATGTGGACGTGCCAGAGACATGCGAGTATCCGGGCCCATTCTCGAATTGTGATGGTCTCTGCAATGGTGATTATGAGGGCGATGGCGTGGACGAATGCGACGAAGTGTGGGGCTGTGCCTCGGCCTCAGCGAGCAACTACGATTCGTTTGCGACGAACGACGACGGTTCTTGTATTTGGGGTGATGGCTCGTTCCAAGGCCTTACATACGAAGTGGTGGGCGATAGCACGGTGGCGGGTAACTCCACCTACCGCGTCTATGCTCAGTTCGATTCGAATGCAGAGATTGACATGACGTCATTGTTTGGTGACGCTCAGTACCCTTGGTGGACCACCACAACGGGCACTTTTTTCCAGGATCCGCTTGGTGCGGACTTCGGGGGTAACATCAACCCGGGCTTCTTCAGCTTCTTCCCTGAATTGGAATACGATTCGTGGTTGACTATAGGAGCGGCTCCAGGGGACTACAATGCGCTTGCCCAGCAAAATATGTACCTGCACTTGCCTTCATTCAACGCAGGCGAGGACATGATAATCGACACGGAGGCTGGTGCACAGATTTTCTTGAACCCTGGTGCTTCTGAAACGCAAGGTGTGCCAGATTCAGAAGGTCGCTTGTTAGTGGGACAATTCACCACCGACGGTGTGATATTCTTACGCTTCAACATCAAGTTCGAATTGGGCGGTCAATTGACGCAATACGAGGATGTAGAGCTGACCTTCCCATTGATTGCAGGCGGTTGTACAGATCCGTTGGCCTCGAATTTCGATGCGACGGCCAATTTCGATGACCTTTCTTGCTATTACTATGGATGTACGGATGCAGCTGCAGATAACTACAATCCGACTGCGACATTGAACGACGATTCGTGTGAGTATACCGGTTGCATGGATCTTGATGCAGACAACTATGACGCACAGGCCAACACGGGCGATCAGGAAGCGTTGTGTGAATACGAAGGATGCACGGATACAGCGGCCGACAACTATGATGCTGAAGCCAATGTTGACGATGACAGCTGCTTGTTCACAGGGTGCACGGATGTCGATGCTGACAATTACGATTCTCAGGCGAACACAGGAGATCAATTAGCGCTTTGTGAATACGAGGGCTGCATGGATCCTGCTGCGGATAACTTCGACCCAAGTGCGAACGTAGAAGACGGATCTTGCCTTTACAGCGGTTGCATGGACGCGCAAGCCGACAACTACGATTCCCAAGCCAATACTGGTGATCAAGAAACGTTGTGCGAATACCTGGGTTGCACAGATCCCATCGCGGACAACTACGATACTGGAGCGAACGTTGACGACGGAACGTGCCTGTTCAGCGGCTGCATGGATCAAAACGCAGATAACTTTAATCCGCAGGCCAATGCAGGCGACCAAGAGGCCTTGTGTGAATACGAAGGCTGCACAGATCCGACTGCTGATAACTTCGACCCATCCGCGAATGTTGACGACGTTTCCTGCGTCATTGCCGGTTGCATGTACGAAGCTGCTGCGAACTACAATCCCGCAGCCACTTATGATGATATGTCGTGTTCTTTTGTCTGTGGTGTACAAGGCTGCACTGATGACACAGCTTCGAATTACGATGCTGCTGCAGAAGAGGACAACGGATCCTGTTTGTATGCCGGTTGCACCAGTGTTGGAGCCACGAACTACAACCCGAACGCCTTTGGCGATGATGGTTCGTGTGAATTCGCCGGTTGCATGAACGAATTGGCCTGCAACTACACTGCTTCGGCCACTTCCGACGACGGATCATGCCTCATCGTAGGCTGCATGGATCCGGAGGGATTGAACTTTGATGCCGGCGCCAACTTCCCAGGTGGTTGCGATTACCCCGATGCATGTCCGGGTGACATCAACGGTGATTTGTTCATCGACGTCAGTGACCTCCTCACGTTCTTCCAGTTCTACGGAACATCGTGCCCTGAATAACAAACCAACCATTTGGACCAACCATCCAAATTTCACTTGAACGAGAGAGCCGCCCGGGAAGGGGCGGCTCTTTCTTTTTCCAGTTGTCGCTCCCTTATTTTTGGACATGCGAAGATTCCAATTCTGCCTGCTCACAGCAGCAGGCATTTTGCTCACGACTGCTGTGGTTGCCCAACACGTTCCTCAAACGACCTACCGTACAGCAGTGGACATGCCCGCTTGGGTTCAGCTTATGTATGGCGGTGAGGCTTCACACGAAGCAGTGCGTGCAGCATACGAATCGTACTATGTGAGTCATATTTTCGTCAAGAACAGAGATACTCAGTTTTACAAGCGTTGGATGAGGAACTCCGAACTTCCCGCACCGGCGGTTTCGCATGCCTACAGGGCTGCGTGCGCAGAAGCGGCGAACCGTCTTACTGGTGAATGGGAAGAATTGGGCCCTTGGAGTTACGACCCTGAAGTGGCCATGCAATTCCAGGTGCAGAGTCCAGGGGCTTGCCACGTGTACACTGTGGAGCAGGCTGCCTCCGATCACGAGGTGGTGTGGTGCGGTACCGCTACTGCAGGTGCTTGGAAAAGTGAAGACCACGGGGCCCACTGGGAGCTTATGACGCGCGATTTGCCGCTGACCAGCGTGTACAGCGTGGCCATCCACCCGTTGAATCCCGACCTTGTATTTGTGGGATCCGGTTCCGGTCAATTGTGGCGAACCACCGATGGCGGCATCTCGTGGGAGGAATGCGGCAATTCGACGTTTCAAGGTGCCGACCGCTGGTACCGTGACGTCATTATTGCTCCCGCTTTAGAAGGGGAGGAGCCACAGTTGTTTGCAGCCACCAACTATGGACTCTTTCGAAGCGAAGATGATGGTGAGACCATGATCCAAGTAGCCTCGGGAGAGTATATGGAATTGGCCTTTCATCCGATCGACCCTTCCATTTGTTACACCATCCAATTGTTAGGCGAAAGCACCGTTTTTAAGCGTTCCACGGACGGCGGTATATCGTTCGCCACGGGGGCAACGGGATGGCCGAGCGTGGGCAGCGAGGACGGGCAGCGGCGTTGCGAGTTAGCGGTGACCCCTGCTGACCCCGACCGGGTGGTGGTGCTCGCTGCAGGTTCGACGCCCGATGGTGGAGGGTTGTATGGGATGTACCAGAGTTACGACGCAGGTGAAACGTTTGAATTCATGTGCTGCGGTGACGGCCCCAGCGGCCCTTGGGAAGCCGGTTCGAACCCGAACATCCTCGGGTGGAGCGAGGACGGCACCGGCGATGGCGGGCAGTACTACTACGATTTGGCCCTCGACGTGAGTCCGACCGATCCCGATCGTCAGTTCGCTGCAGGCATTTGCGTGTGGCGCTCTGAAGATGGCGGCTCAGACTGGTCACTCAATGGCCACTGGGTCACTTGGGCTGGCGAATTCACAGCAGACCGTTACACGCACGCCGATGTGCATGACATCCAATTTTTCACCCGCGCCGATGGCTCGGTGGATATGTGGGTAGCATCCGACGGCGGCCTCTATTACTCCGCAGATGAAGGCGACCATATCGAACCGCGCATGTACGGATTGCACGGCACGGATTTCTGGGGGTGGCAATCGGGCTGGCGAGGTCCGGATGTCATGGTGGGCGGCACCTACCACAACGGCACGCTAATCCGGAACGCTAATGTGTATCATTGGGGCGCCGATGAGGACAGTTCCGGCGGATGGTTGGCCGAATTGGCCGGAGATAATTTCCGAGGCTTCATTAACCCAGGCGACGCGACCCGCGGCTACCACGATGGCGGCGCCTTCCGGTTTACCAATGATCGCTTTGACCGCATCGCTGCGATGCCATTCGACGGTTCCAAAAAGCCCAATACCGCTTATTGGTTTGGTGAATATGGCAACCTCGAGTGGGACCCGACGTGCTACAATTGCATGTATTCTCCGGTCGGTTCTGAATTGTGGTATTCAGATGATGGCGGCGCCAGTTGGGTGCTTGTGAACGATTTCGGAGGGGAGAAAATCATATCGGTCAAAGTGAGTCCACGCGATCGGAATCGGATTTACGTAAGCCACAAGCAAAGCGGTTCGCTTTGGCGTGTTCACCGCTCGACCGATGGTGGAGCTACCTGGGAGTTGGCATCACCTACGCCGGGTGAAAACGGCAACAACAACAACCAGCCCATCTACCTCGACGTGGACGGCACGAACCCCGACCAGCTCTGGTGTGTGCTGACCGGAAACCAGAACGGGCACAAAATTTTGCGTTCCGAGGATGCCGGGGAGACATGGCAGGATTGGTCAACGGAGACCATTGCAGGCCAGCGTGTCGTAAGCTTGGCCCACCAGCGCGGCACGAACGGCGGCGTCTACATCGGCACCACGCAAGCGGTTTACTACCGCGACGCCGAGATGGACGACTGGTTGCTTTATAACACCGGCTTGCCCATGATCAACGTGTGCACCTTCATGCAAGCGGATTACTGTGGCGGCCAAATCCGAACGGCTGGTACCCGTGGCGTGCATCAAGCGGCGTTTTATGAATCATCCGATGTGCTTTCGGGCTTTATGGCCGACCGCACGAACATCAACCTCGCCTCTCCGTGCCAAGTTTCACCCATCCATTTCTCCGCTGTACCGGTGGTCTTGTGCGAGGGTGCGACCTACAATTGGGATTTCTCCGGAGGTACAGTGCTCGAAGATGCAGGGGCTGAGGTGTGGGTCACTTACGAAACGGAGGGGATGTATCCAGTTACGTTGACCGTAACAGACGCCAACGGCAACAGCGATTCTTGGACGTGGGATGGTATGATCGAAGTGGTCAACAACCCTGTGGTTCAGGAGACGGGCTTTGTGGAAGATTTTGATGGGCCTCAATTCCCGCCAGAAAATTGGCGGTTGGAGGTCAATGGACACGCGTGGGAGCATTCGTGGGATTTAGTGGAAACGGACAACGGGGTGGCCCAATTCCCCAATTACTGGGTCGATACCGATGGGGCGTACGATTTACTGATCACACCTGCATTTGATCCTTCGGGTTTCTCGGAGGTCACCTTTGATGTGGCGTACCAAACCTATGCATCTTACGTGGATGGACTGGAAGTGTGGGGCCGTCTAGGCGGCGCATCGGAGTGGAGCGTGCTGTGGTCCGCGTACGGAGCTGAATTGGCAGTAGACGACTGTTACACCTGGTTCTGGTACGACACCGGCGGCACTATACAGTGGGCCAATTACAGCGTGGAATTGCCCGCCGATTGGACGGGCGGAGCGGAGTCGTGCCTTGAGTTGGCGTTCGTTAATGTTGGAGGGTACGGTAACCACACTTGGATTGACAACGTCAACGTGCTTGGAGCGAACGACATGCCGGAGCACGCAATGTTGCCCCCCCAATTGTTTCCCAACCCAAATGACGGCTACTGTGACCTCATCGTCCCGGAACATTCAGTAGGAAACATGTACCGCATCTTCGATAGCGCCGGAAGGGAAGTGGCCTCTGGTCGTTTGATTCAACCGCGAACTGCATTGGATTTAGGCTTGTCTTCGGGCATTTATCAACTCCAGGTCGAAGGAATGAGCGGTGTCAAGTGTGTCATCCGATAAGCACATGAGGGAAGCTTCGGTTCAACGTCCTCCAGGACAGTGGTTGTTCGAACAATCGTACGTCATACTTGATACCCGTTCGCCTAAGGAATTTGAGAAGGGTCACATTACCGGTGCAGTATCCTTCCCTCTATTCGGCGACGACGAGCGCGCCGTCATCGGGACCTTGTATAAGCAGCAAGGCAAGGATGCGGCCGTGGAGCAAGGTCTGGAATTCGTGGGCCCCAAAATGGCCGAATTCGTACGCGAGGCAAAAGATCGATTTGCCGCCCAGTCGGAGCCATTGCCGCTGGTCGTTCATTGTTGGCGCGGCGGCATGCGCTCTGGTTCGGTGGCCTGGCTGCTGGAGACGGCTGGTCTTAAAGTCATTAAGCTAACTGGCGGTTACAAGGCCTACCGAGCTTGTGCCCGGGCGGATTTCGCTCAAATTCGTGACCTTCGCATCGTTGGCGGTATGACCGGTGTCGGAAAAACACAAATCCTTAAGGAAATGCGTGCCCAAGGGGCGCAAGTGATTGACCTAGAGGATCTGGCAGGTCATTTAGGCTCGGCCTTTGGCAACCTAGACCGCACGCCCCAGCCGACGTCTGAGCAATTCTGCAACGACTGTCATTTCGATTTGTTGACCTTGGATGCAAGTCGGCCCATTTGGATGGAAAACGAGAGCCGCGTAATCGGAACAGTGCATCAGCCCCAAGAATTGTTCGACGCCCTGAGGGAAGCACCAATATGGGTAGTCAACCGCACCGTGGAGGAACGCGTGGATGAGCTGTGCCGGGTGTATGGCGATGCCGATCGGGAAGCGCTCAAACGGGCGTTCGTGCGGATTCGAGAGAAACTCGGGGGACTGAAGATGCAGGAGGCATTGAATGCCTTGGACCAAGGGGACCTGCGTACAGCCGCCGCCATCGGGTTGATGTATTACGACAAGCTGTATCTGCATACTCGACAACGCTATGCCCGCGACCATTGCGTCCATGTGGAGTGCGAAGGAATGGACTTTGCACAAGCAGCAGCTAAGGTATTGGCCGCCTCAGAAGGCTAGGGGGGCTGCTGTACCTTGCGGTTTCAAACGATGCGCATGGATACGATACGATTGACCCAATTTTCACACGGGGCCGGATGCGGTTGCAAGTTGTCCCCGGCGGTGCTTCACGAAATTTTGTCCGGGGTTGACCGCTCGGAGGTGTTCGAAAATCTGATCATAGGCAACGACACCAAGGACGATGCGGCTGTGGTGGATTTGGGCGACGGCACTGGCATCATTTCCACAACGGATTTTTTCATGCCCATCGTCGACGATCCCCGCACGTTCGGTCGCATCGCTGCCGCCAATGCCATCAGCGACATCTATGCCATGGGGGGAACCCCGCTCATGGCCATTGCCATCCTCGGGTGGCCATTGGGGAAGATTCCGGAAAGCGCGGCCAGCGATGTGGTGGATGGCGGCCGGACCATTTGTTCAGAGGCTGGTATCCCGTTGGCAGGTGGGCACAGTATTGATAGCCCGGAGCCCATTTTTGGCTTGGCCGTTACAGGGCGCGTGCCGCTCAAAGACCTAAAAGCCAACGCTTCGGCGGTGGCCGGTGACCGGTTGTACCTCACCAAGCCCATTGGGGTCGGCATGCTTACCACGGCCGAGAAAAAGGGCGTGGTCGAGGCTGCGGACCTGGACCTTGCGGTGCAATCCATGCAACAGTTGAATGCCATCGGAGCCGAGTTGTCCCGTATTGAAGGTGTAAACGCAATGACGGATGTGACCGGGTTTGGTTTGTTGGGCCACCTAGTGGAGCTGTGCGAAGGCTCGGGTTTGCAAGCGGAATTGGATGTTACGTCTGTGCCGTTGTTGAGCGGTGAACGCCTGAGGTACTACCACGAATTGGGTTGTGTTCCAGGCGGATCCAGGCGGAACTGGGCGAGTTACGGTCACCACGTGACCGATGTGCAAGGATTTGAACGGGACGTGCTGTGTGACCCACAAACGAGTGGCGGATTGTTGCTCTCCGTGTGTCCGGACCATGCCGCATCTGTTGAGGCTATTTTGACAGAGTCGGGGTTACCGGCGCGCTCCATTGGTGGCTTGTCCGCATATGAAGGCGGACGGTATGTTTCGCTCTAGTCCCAATTTTTTGCACAAAAAAACCGCCGACTCAACTGAGCCGGCGGTTCGCTTTTCAGGACGTTGAGGATTCTGTCTTAGTCCTTGCTTACAGCCAAGCTGTAGATGACCAATCCGAATCCGATTTTGTTGATGGCGTCACCAATGTTGTAAACAACATCCATGTTGAGGCCGATTCCGTCAACGAAATCGTACCAGCCATCAGTGCCAATCATGTAACCGAGTGGGTAGATACCCCAACCGATCAAAACAAACTTGCAGAGGATGCCGTGTGCGCGCTGAACGCCTGCAGAAGACTTATCTGCCAAGGCTTTCGCTTCGCCGAACATGATTAGGTACACAATGTAGAAGTAAGCAAGACCTGAGAACAAGCCCCACATAGCTGGACCAGTTCCAGTAGTGTATACTGCCTCTCCGAGGTAACCTGTAACAAGCATCACAACTGACGCCCAGATCAATTTCCAAAGCAGACCTGTTTGAGCACCGGCTGCTTTCAAAATCAAGTAAAATTCAACGCACATCAACGGAACTGTCAAAGTCCAGTCAACATAGCGGAAGAACGTTGGCGACTCGCCTACTTCTGCCCAGTAGTCGCGCATGTAGTAGTAGTGAACAGCGGCTATGAAGGTGATCAATCCGCTTACCAACAAAGAAGTTTTCCATTTTCCTTCAACCATATTAATTGAAAGGAAAAAGAATGCTGAAGCTGCCATCATGGCCATGCAGCCTACAAAGAATGTAAAGCCTACATAATCGTCTGCGGGCATTGCTTTAATTGCAGCAAGAATAAAAGAAGTCATGTGTTTGGGTTTTGGTTACAAATAGGAATCGTGTCCTGAAAACATCGAATTAACATCTGCTAACAGAGTTTGTTCAAGGCAAGCTATTAAATGTTAAACAGACCCAAGGAAAAACGGGCTAAAGTTATGACTTCAAGTTGTTTATAAGTTCAAAAAGTTTGTGTGTCGGGAGACCCATAACCGTGAAATAGGAGCCCTGCATTCCAGTGACACCGGCGAATCCGATCATGTCTTGTACTCCGTACCCCCCTGCTTTGTCGAAAGGTTGATAGCGATCGATGTAGTGTTCAATCCATGCCCTTTCAAGGGGTCGAAAGGTCACTTCGCAAGTGTCAAAGGTGGATTGAATTCCAGTTCTTAAGGTGGTAACCGCAATGCCCGAAGCCACGGTGTGTGTTCGACCGTTCAATTGTTCGAGCATCCCGATGGCTTCGTCCCGGTCTTTAGGCTTTTGCAATACTTCGGTGTCGAGCAGGACCACGGTGTCTCCGGTAATGAGCACATCATCCGCTCCAAGTTCATCCCAATAAGCCTCGGCTTTCAATCGCGTGACGTATTCCGCAATGGCGGGACCTGTGATGTCATCGGGAAACGATTCGTCGACGTCCTTAAGCCAGGAGATGGGGTCGAGTTCGAGGCCTTTGACCAATTCCAGTCGCCGAGGCGATTGGCTGGCTAGAATGACGCGCTTTCCTTTCAAATGTGGGTACAGCATGGTGCAAAAATACCGGTTGAGGAGCGCTCATCCTCCCAAACGGCGGAACTACCTTTGCAGCTTCACAACGACGCCCATGCAGCACCAACGCATTCTCATCCTCGATTTCGGTTCACAGTACACGCAACTCATCGCACGGCGGGTGCGCGAGTTGAACGTGTACTCTGATATCATCCCATGGAACCGGTACGAGAGTGTGCCCGACGACGTAAAGGGCGTCATTTTGAGTGGCTCGCCGCACAGCGTGCTAGAAGAAGGTGCACCACGCCCTGACCTGTCCAATATGCTAGGGCACGTGCCTGTGCTTGGGGTGTGCTATGGCGCACAATACCTCGCCCAAACACACGGTGGGGCGGTGGAAGCTTCCGATTCTCGTGAGTATGGACGCGCCAACCTCGCCCACGTGGACGGCTCCAACTCGTTGTTGAAAGGTGTGGCCCAAGAATCTCAAGTGTGGATGAGCCATGGGGATACCATCTTGAGTATTGGCGATCAATTTGAGACCATCTGCAGCACCCACGACGTCCAATTTGCTGGCTTTTGTGATGTGAACCGACCTGTCTGGGGCATTCAATTCCATCCAGAGGTGTGGCACAGCACCCACGGACCCCAGTTGCTCAAAAACTTCGTTATTGACATTTGCGGGTGCGCGGGGGACTGGACACCGGCCAGCTTCGCCGATGAAACAGTGGTCAAGCTGCGTGCGCAAATTGGCGATGACCAAGTCATCCTCGGACTCAGTGGCGGGGTAGATTCCACCGTGGCTGCGGCGCTGCTTCACCGAGCCATCGGCAAGCAGCTTCATTGCATTTTTGTGGACAACGGGTTGTTGCGCAAGCATGAATTTGAAGAGGTGTTGGTCAGTTACGAGGACATGGGGTTACAAGTGGAAGGGGTGCGTGCAGGAGATCGTTTCCTCGCGGCCCTCGGCGGCGAATCCGACCCCGAGACAAAGCGTAAGGCCATCGGCAAGGTGTTCGTAGACGTCTTTGACGATGCGAGCAAGAAGGTGGAAAATGCCCACTGGCTTGCTCAAGGAACCATCTACCCGGACGTCATTGAAAGCGTGAGCGCAACAGGCGGGCCTTCGGCGACAATCAAAAGCCACCACAACGTGGGTGGACTTCCCGATTACATGAAACTCAAGGTGGTCGAACCATTGCGCTTGTTATTCAAGGACGAAGTGCGCCGTGTAGGAAAGGAAATCGGCGTCAAGCATGAAATCCTCGGTCGCCACCCGTTCCCAGGTCCCGGATTGGCCATTCGTATCCTTGGTGATATCACGGCTGAGAAGGTGCGCATCCTGCAAGATGTCGATCGCATTTGGATCGACGGCCTCAAAGAAGCCGGTTTGTACGATGAAGTGTGGCAGGCTGGAGCAATTCTGCTGCCGGTTCAAAGTGTAGGGGTTATGGGCGATGAACGCACGTATGAGCAGGCCGTGGCCCTTCGGGCAGTGACCTCGACAGACGGCATGACGGCGGATTGGTGCCACCTGCCCTATGATTTCTTGGCCAAGGTGTCCAATGACATCATCAACAAAGTACGCGGCGTGAACCGCGTGGTGTACGACATTAGCTCTAAGCCGCCAGCGACCATCGAATGGGAATGATCTGGACGGCATGATTTGCATTCCTGCTGAAATACCCCGAGAATTGTGTACCATAGACGATGAGTTAAAGGCCATCTACCACAGCAATAATTCCGTGTGCATTTGGGTTTTCAATTCAACGGACGACCGCAACCGTTTTGTCAAGGAAACGGCTGGAATGAAAAAAGATGAACGAACGGCCCACTACGATGCCCATTATGCGTAACCTACTCTTCGTGCTGTCGCTGTGCCTTGCGTCGGGCGTTCAGTTCGCTACCGCACAGGTGGATTACACTGTTCTTCCTGGCGACACTTATGCCCGAATCGCGCGTGCGCACGACGTCACGTTGACTGAGCTCCAGGAGGCCAACCCGGGCCGCGGGGAAGCACTTTTACCTGGGGAGGTGGTCCGCATTCCGCAGCCCATGAAGTTGGTGAGCGTGTTGGATGCGGCAGATTCTGAGCCAGTTGTACACACGGTGAAGGCCGGTCAGACTTTGTACGCCATTGCGGATATCTATGGCATCGAGGTGGCACAGCTGGAAACTTGGAACCCAACAGCTGTGCAAGGATTGAGCATTGGCGAGGTCCTTGTGGTTGGCGCATTATCACAGGAAAAACCAGTCAACCTCGAGTCTCTCGGTGTGCCCGTGTTGACCGACCAATCGCTGCCAGTTTTGCGGCAAGACACGTTACGCACGCTGCTCATGCTGCCGTTCATGTTGGAGGCGGACACTGTGGATGGTGGGGGTTATAGCGCCAAGACCAACCGCCTGCGCGAAATCGCTTTGGAATTCATGCACGGCGCTCAGTGGGCCACTCGATTGCTGAGTGACTCTGGATACGCAGTGGCGTTGCGGTTGGTGGATACTGAACCGGATTCGCTGGGTGTTCACCTTTGGAGCATGGCCGACTTGGAATGGGCAGACGTGGTGCTTGGACCGCTTCGTAAGGAGCCGTTGGATTCGGTCAATTCGTTGCTGCAAAATTCAGTGGTCCCCCAATGGGTGTTGACCCCGCAGAATCCAGCCATATGGGAAAAACATCCGCTGGCGTTTAGCTTGGAGCCGAATCCCGCTCCCGGCATGCAAAGACTTGGAGCCCTTGCGGCGCAACAACACGCTGGAGATACAGTGATAATGCTCGAAACACGCGGTGCAGATATTGCGCTGGAACGGGCTTTCCGTAGGGGGTTTCTCAGCACCGCAGCCGATAGCACCGTGTTGCAATCGGTCCCTGCGAATACCCAATTTTCAGAGGGGTTGATTGCAGAATTGGATACTTCCAAGGTGAATCCGATTGCCATTCCAGCAGGGAAGTCCGCCCAATCCCTTTACGCTTACGTGCAGACGGAATTGCAGTTGGCCGATTCGTTTCCGGTTCACGTGTACGGCAATCCGGATTCTCGGTCGTTTGGATTTCTAGAACGGCGCTACCTCGACCGGTCGCACTACACCTTACCGATTTCGAAGGTGACCCGATGGAACGATTTCGAAGTCGCTGGACAGATGAAACAGTTTCGGGCGGCGCACGCGACTGATCCTTCGGTTTATGGACTCATTGCTTTCGACGCCATGATCGAGAGTGCGCGTTGGCAAGGATTGCCTTGGCCGTTGCCAGCCCAGGTATACTTTACATTGAATTGGCAGTGGAACGAAACGCGGTCGCGCTTTCTAAACGAGCATTGGTCTCTCGAGACCTTCGTTAACGGTGGTTGGGAGCTGGTGCGTTAGATGCGGTTGTCTACCATGTTCACACCGGGAAATTTTTCGGGGTCAAACGTGAAAGTGGACGCCGGAACTGCAGCACGTGGCTTGAAGGAGTTCACGTCGTAAGTAACATCTGTGCCTTCGCGGCCTTTGACGACGGCACGGCGAAGCTCGAGGTCTTGCTCGCTGATAAACAGTTGAATGGTGTGAAAGGGTTTCTCATCGCCTGCCAGCGGGTACAAATTAATCTGCACCAAGGTTTCACCGCTCAATTCAACAGCACCTTTCCATTCGTTTTTGAAATCATCCTCCCAAATGGTGAAGAGTTTCGAGGGGTCCATGCCTTCCTCGGCCATCATTTCTGCATCGTCAACATAGCAGTCGTTCACAGCCGATTCGTAGGTCCATATGGTCTCGCCGTCTGAGATGATGAGGTAATCGCCGATGTCTAGGCTGTATTTGTCACCGTCGACGTAAATGGTTCCTGCTTGCGTAGCTTCGAAGTCGCTCACTTTATCGACCATCGTCGAAGTGTAGGTGGCTTCAATAGAATCGTATGATTTGGCCTGTTCGCTCAATTTTCCCAGCAAGGCGTTCGCATCCTGAGCCCACCCCAAGGTTGCACAACAAGCAGTCAACGTTACTGCAACAATAAATTTCATTCTGCGAAGATGCTTCATGCATCTCCCTTCTGCAACATCTGTTCCAAACTCATTTCATCGGGGACGAGCACCTTTCTTGCTTTGGATCCTTCAAATGGTCCGATGATTCCGGCGTCTTCAAGTTGGTCGATGATGCGTCCGGCGCGGTTGTAACCTACTTTGAGTTTACGCTGCAGCAACGATGTGGAACCTTGTTGGTGCATGACAATGACCCGCGCCGCATCTTCGAACATGGCATCGCGTTCATCGTCGCTAATGTGGCCTGATTCGCTGCCGCCCTCTGGTGTATACTCGGGGAGCAGGAACGCATCAGGATAGCCTTGCTGACTGCCGATGTACTCGCAAATTTCTTCCACTTCCGGCGTGTCCACAAAGCCGCATTGGATGCGGATGAGGTCATTGCCGGTGCTGAGGAGCATGTCGCCGCGGCCAATGAGTTGTTCGGCTCCACCGGCGTCGAGAATGGTTCTTGAATCGATCTTGGAAGTTACGCGGAAGGCAATTCGGGCTGGAAAATTGGCCTTGATGGTACCAGTGATGATGTTCACCGAGGGCCGCTGGGTGGCTATGATGAGGTGGATACCAATTGCACGGGCTAACTGTGCCAAACGCGCAATGGGTGTTTCCACTTCTTTGCCCGCTGTCATGATGAGGTCTGCAAATTCGTCCACGACCAGTACGATGTAGGGCAGGTACCGGTGGCCTTCCTCTGGATTGAGCCGGCGTCGGATGAACTTCTTGTTGTATTCCGCGATGTTGCGGCACTGCGCTTCCTTCAGAAGGTCGTATCGCTGATCCATTTCGATGCAGAGCGAGTTCAATGTCGCCACCACCTTTGACGTATCCGTGATGATGGGGTCCTCCGAATCCGGTAACTTAGCGAGGTAATGCCTCTCAATGTGATTGAACAACGTCAACTCGACCTTCTTTGGATCGACCAGGACAAATTTGAGTTGTGCCGGGTGTTTTCGGTAGAGCAAACTGACCAGCATGGCGTTGAGTCCAACTGATTTACCCTGGCCCGTCGCTCCCGCCATGAGAAGGTGAGGCATTTTGGCCAAATCGAATACAAAGGTCTCGTTGGAGATGGTTTTGCCGATGGCAATGGGCAAGGCGGCATTCGAATTATTGAACTTGTCCGAAGCTATCAGGGCTCGCATCGAAACGATATCCGGATGAGAATTAGGGACTTCAATTCCGATGGTCCCGCGGCCGGGGATTGGGGCAATAATCCGAATCCCGAGTGCAGCTAGACTCAAGGCGATGTCGTCCTCGAGGTTCTTAATTTTGGAAATGCGAATGCCGGGGGCAGGGACAATTTCGTAGAGCGTCACGGTGGGCCCTACTTCAGCGGTGATGCTGGATACTTCGATGCTAAAGTTTCGGAGCGTCTCGATGATCCGAGTCTTATTCGCGTCCAACTCCGCTTCGGTCACCTTGACCTTGCCGTCGCCGTGTTGAACGAGTAGGTCGATATTGGGCAATTCATATCGGCTGAGGTCTAAAGTGGGGTCGTATTCTCCGAAGTCTTGGACCTTTTTGTCAATCTCATCTCCACTGAGCTGGGTTTCCTCATCTACTTCTTTGACCTCGAAAGCAACATCATCGTCAGCAGTTTGAGTAGGTAGTTCATTCACAGGGGCAGAGGAAGAATCATGCGTCGGAGTATCCGGAATAAACGGTTCTTCGACCACGGATGTTTCCTTCTCGTCCCGTTGTATGTCATCAAGTAAGTCGTCCAAAATGGCATCGGAAGCTTCGTCCGGTTCAATGGACAATGCCTCCTCGACAGGAGTGACGTCTGGCGCATCTTCTTCGAATGCTTCAGGCGATTTTGCCCAAACAGATGCTTCACCATCCTCTGAGATGAACCAACTTTTGATGCCGTCCAGGGAGAAACGAGGGAGGTTGTTTAATGACGGTTGCAAGTGGTATGCGGCAATCGCCAGAATGACCGTAGCAATGGCGAGCCCACTGCCAAGCGTGCCGAGATAGAGCAGTCCCAAATCGGTGACGAATCGTCCGGTCGCTCCAATCCAATGGTCCCAGGCGCTGTTTCCCCACTGATTCATCAGTGTTGCCGCATATCCACTGACCCAGGGGGTGAACACCAACCAAAAGAAGCCGTTGCGAACTGCCGTCCAACGTGAGCCCAATGACCGCTGTGAGATCATGACCCAACTCCATCGCCCGAGCAATACCGGAAGAGCCAGCGCTCCCAAGCCAAAGCCCTGACGCCCTAACCAAAATGCAAAATGTGCTCCAGCCCCTCCTAGCCAATTGTGGAAAGGCTCGCGGCCGGCATCCGATGGTGAATCCACCACGCCTTCAGCTACTAGCGCGTAGTCACTGGCCCCCGTGAACATCCCTGAAATTAAAGCGATGACCATGAAGATCGATCCCGCCATCATCAAAACACCATTTACTGCCTGTACCCTTGGGTCGCCAAGCCAGGTCCTAATGGTCTGGAGAAACAACCTAATTTGGCTGGGTTTCTTGGCCTTTTTGGTCTTGGATGCCGGCTTGGATTTGGATTTTGTCTTCGCTTTGGATTTGAACATGGTGGGTCGATCCTTGAAGCAATGAAAGCTAAGACGGGAAACACCCGCCTGCAGGGGGAATCCGCCCGGCTTTTCCACGTTGGATTGTTGGGTTTGGTCAAACCCCTTGTTAGGTCGTCAGGAATGGTTATATTTGCAGTCCAATTTTCGAAAGATGGCCAAGAAAGGCAACCGTGTACAAGTGATTTTGGAATGCACAGAGCATAAGACCTCTGGCATGCCTGGAACTTCCCGTTACATCACGACAAAGAACCGGAAGAACACGCCGGATCGTATTGAATTAAAGAAGTACAATCCGGTGTTGCGCAAAAACACCCTCCACAAAGAGATTAAATAAACTGAGCCATGGCAAAGAAAACAGTAGCATCGCTCCAAACTGGTGGAGGAAAGCAGCATACGAAAGTGATTAAGATGGTTCGTAGCGCGAAGTCCGGTGCATATACCTTCCGAGAGGAGGTGGTTCACAACGACGACGTAAAAGACTGGTTGGCTCGCGACTGATTGTGCGCTAACGCATGGAATTGGGCCGAACTCCAGTGGAGACGGCCCTTTTTTTATCCCTAAAATCTTCGTTCATCATGAGTTTTTTCAAACGTATTTTCTCCGGCAAGCAAAAGGAAAGCTTGGACAGCGGACTGGAAAAGTCACGTACGAACGTCTTCCAGAAGCTTTCGAAGGTCCTTACCGGCCGCCGCCGCGTAGATGAGGATTTGATGGATGAACTCGAAGAAGCGTTGATCACGGCAGATGTGGGGGTAGACACCACTATGAAGATTCTCGATCGTCTGCGAAAGCGAGCACGGTTTGAAGCTTACGCCGAGGTGGAAGAGCTGTATGCCATGCTGCGCGAAGAGATCGGCGGGCTGTTTGCCGAGGCTTCCCAAGCCGCCGCCATAGAAGAAACGGCCTCCGGTCAGCCCCGTGTGGTCATGGTTGTTGGCGTCAACGGTGTGGGCAAGACCACATCCATTGGTAAGCTGGCTTGGCGGCATAAGCAAGCGGGGAAGCGGGTGTTGCTCGGTGCGGCTGACACCTTTCGCGCAGCGGCCATCGATCAATTGAAGATTTGGTCAGAACGCGCAGGCGTGGACATCATCGCCCAGCATATGGGCGCTGACCCGGCAGCCGTGGCATTTGACACCCTTGAAGCTGCTGTGGCGCGCAATTCCGAAGTGGTCATCATAGACACTGCAGGCCGCCTTCACAACAAGCGTGGCCTGATGGAAGAATTGACCAAAATCCGCCGCGTGATGGAGCGTATCGTTCCTGGCGCACCGCACGAAGTGCTGTTGGTATTGGACGGTTCGACTGGCCAAAATGCCGTAGAGCAAGCGAAACAATTTACGTCTGCCACCGACGTGACCGGATTGATTCTGACCAAGCTTGACGGCACTGCCCAAGGCGGCGTAGTGCTAGCAATCTCCGACCAATTGAGCATTCCGGTTCGCTTCATTGGCATCGGTGAAAAAATGGAGGACTTGCAGGACTTTGAGGTGATTGAATTCATTGATAGCTTGCTGCCTGCAAACTGGGAATCCCAAAGCCCCTCAGGATCATGAGAACCCGAACGACGAAACCGCGCAAAGTCAATGTGGTGACATTGGGATGCGCCAAGAATATTTACGACTCTGAAGTCTTGATGGGTCAATTGCGGGCCAACGAATTTGAGGTTGAGCACGAATCAAAAGCGGATGATGCCGGCATAGTCATCGTTAATACGTGCGGGTTCATTGAGAGCGCCAAACAGGAGAGCATCGATACCATCATTCAGTTTTCCCAGGCAAAAAAAGCGGGCTACGTGGACCGCGTTTATGTCACGGGTTGTTTATCGGAGCGCTACAAAGACGAACTGCAGGAAGGAATTCCAGAGGTGGATGCGTGGTTCGGTACCCGTGATTTACCAAGGTTATTGAAGACCTTGCGTGCTGATTACAAAAAGCAATTGGTCGGTGAGCGGTTGCTTACGACACCCGCCCATTATGCATACCTCAAAATCGCCGAGGGTTGCGACCGTCCTTGTGCATTTTGTGCCATCCCGTTGATGCGTGGCAAGCACGTCTCGACGCCGATGGAGGACTTGGTGACCCACGCTCAATCGCTGGCGGCCAACGGATCGAGGGAATTGATTTTGATCGCACAGGACTTGACGTACTATGGCCTCGACCTCTACAAAAAGCGGAAACTCGCGGAATTGGTGGACCGGTTGAGCGATGTGGAGGGCATCGATTGGATTCGCTTGCATTACGCTTTTCCCACGGGCTTTCCTATGGATGTACTCGATGTGATGGCGAGGAAGCCCAACGTCTGCAACTACCTTGATATGCCTTTGCAGCACGCGTCGGATGACATGTTGCGTGCCATGCGCCGCGGCATCACACAAGTCAAGATGGACCGGCTCATCGGGGACATCCGGAATCGGATGCCAGAAATCGCGTTGCGTACGACCTTGATTTGCGGATTCCCGGGCGAGACAGAAGCCCACCACGAAGACATGATGCGCTGGACGGAGCGTATGCGGTTTGAACGGGTTGGTTGCTTTACTTACTCACACGAGGAGAACACCCACGCATACACCATGAGTGATGACGTCCCCGAGGAGGTCAAGAAAAAGCGCGTTGATGAAATTATGACGCAACAGGCCGGGATTTCATTCGAACTTAACCAGAAGTTCGTCGGAACGGAGCATCGCGTCCTCATCGACCGAATCGAAGATGGCGAATGGGTCGGGCGCACCGAATGGGATTCGCCAGACGTAGACAATGAGGTCCGCATCCAGACGCCGGACGATGTTCATTTGCGCATTGGCGATTTTGTCCAAGTGCGCATAGAGGCAGCTTCTGAATTTGATTTGCATGGCAAATTGGCGTGACCAGGGGTATCCGGTCATGGAGCGTTTCCTGACCGTGCAAGGGGAGGGCGCTTATACCGGAGCAGCGGCATGGTTTATCCGCTTGGGCGGTTGCGATGTGGGTTGCGCTTTTTGCGATGTTAAGGAAAGCTGGGATGTGAATGCCCATCCGCTTGTTCTCGCCGGCAACCTGGTGGATGAAGCGGTGGCGTCAAAAGCGCCCATTTGCGTCATTACAGGAGGAGAGCCGGCTATGCACGACCTCAGGGCGCTAACCGACGGCTTAAAAGCGGCGGGTCTTCACACCCACATTGAGACGTCCGGAACCCATCCTTTGACGGGAACGTGGGATTGGGTCACCTTTTCCCCGAAGCGATTCAAGGCGCCATTGGATGGTATATACGGGCAAACGGATGAGCTCAAGGTTATCGTTGTGAACCGGCACGATTTAGTGTGGGGGAAGGAACATGCTGCTCTCCTGCAAACGGATGCACGCTTATACTTTCAGCCTGAATGGGATCGACGGCAAAAGGTCTTGAGCTATACGATTGCATTTGTGCAAGAAAATCCCGAGTGGCGCATTAGCCTGCAGACCCACAAGTATCTAGGATTGCCCTAATGTTCAGTCTCAGTTGATTAAACGGAGTCTGAGCCGCTTCGACTTGGGCTGTGAACGGCAACAGAGTACCATGCCTTTTGCTTTTTCTTCTTCGGTCAGTCCACTGATGCCGTGGAGCTGTACTTCTCCTTCGACAACTTGTGCTTGGCATGCCAAGCAAATTCCACCGCTGCAACTAGCAGGGACCTCAACGCCTGCATCCGTTGCTGCGTCAAGAATGCTCCTGCCTTCCCCGTACATGGTAAAGGATTGAGTTCCGCTGTCCTGTTCGATTTCCAATGTGCAATGCGGACGTGGAGCTGCGCTTGCGGTTGGGTGGAGAACTTCCGTTTCGTGACTCAACGGGCGGTTTGTAAAGTGCTCCGTAAATCGTTGCGCCATTGGCACATCCAGCGCGTCTAATCCGCGGTGCACCGCTTCCATCATGCCATGTGGAGCGCTGACCAAATAGTTGGCTGTGCTCGCGTCTGGATGGTTTTCGAGCCATTGAATGACCCGCTCTCTCGTGACGCGACCAGCACTGGGAATGGAGCGGTTCTGTGTTTCTGTATACAGCTGATAAACAGAACACATCGGGCTCTTGCGCAGCTGTTCTAATTCTTTGGAAAACAATCGACGGCGTTCTGATCGGGAAGATTGGTACAAGGTAAATCGATGCCCGACGTTGCTATTCAAAGCGCGCTGCATACAACTGATAATGGGGGACATACCGATGCCGCCGGCAAAAGCAATGAAATGTTGCGGGTGATCGTCCCACTCCGGTTGCCACAGCGCATTTCCAAACGCCATCATTTCTAACGTGTCGCCTTCTTGGATTACCGAGCTAAAGAAGCGACTTGCTTGGCCTCCGCGCACGTTTTTTACAACAAATTCCAATCCTTTAGCGTCCTGCTCAACCACCGAATAGGTCCGGTGCAGGAGGGTGGGGGTGGGCAAAGAGAAGGTAACAAAGCCTCCAGCCAAATTGCACTGTAATGTTGGATTGTTGGGATGCTGAGGTGCTATGCGAACACGCACCGCCTCAGGGCCTTCGCGATGTACGGACGCTACGTTCCATGATGTACCCAATTGCTCCTGCATACCTGTTCAATTACTCGGATGCACGAAAAGTTCGCTGAACCGATGGAAAATACAATCCCACGTCCACAAAGACTGCTGGGAATGGTTTGAATTTAATGCCGGGTTTGACCTAGCGATTGGAGCAATGCTGACAACCCGGGTTTGTCCATGGGTTCATAGCCACCGGGCAGGTGAAAGTGTTTTCGGTCCCAATCGGAGTGTTTTACAGTGTGCAATGAACGTTCCGTAAGTGCGTACTGTACGGGACCGTCTTGGACGAAAAGCTTCTCGCCCAATGCATCTGTGCTCCATGGACACGGGGCAAGACCCCACTTGAATTGTGGTGTTCGCTTCGCCGAACAGGACGACTCGAGTTCTACTGCATGACCAAGGAAATGGAATAAAATGTGGTGCTCAGGTGCTGCGTGCTCCCCAATCCAAACGCGTTCAAAGCTCGTACCTTGTTCAAGCACCCTCCAACGTTCCCCATTGGTTTGGTAAATAATGGTGTGGGGGATGTAATCCCACTGGCTCTTACTGGTATGCAAAGGATTGACATCGAACACTACCTCGCCGCTCCAATCACTTTGGGCGCCAGCAACTGCATGGCCTGCAAGCATAATGAACATGAGGATGCGCTTCATCAATAGTCCAATGTTTGCAACAGGGCAGTTCGCACCTTCGATTCATTCACAAGTACGAAACGCTCCAAGTTCTCATTTAAAGGAATGGCGGGGGTCTCCATGGAGCCCACGACGAGTACGGGTGCGTCGAGTTCCGCAAAGAGTTCAGAGCCGATGCGACCGGCCAGTGCCTGGGCAAACCCATTGTTGACGGGTTCTTCTGTGACGATCAAAGCGCGGTGTGTGCACGTGATCCGTTCGGCAATCAATTCAAAATCCACAGGGCTTATGGTGCGCAAATCTAAAATCTCCACCTGACCCTCAAATTCCGCGGCTGCGGCCTGTGACCAGTACACTCCCCGTCCATAGGTGATGATGGTACATGCACTTTCCTTACCGGTCTGTATCTCGGTCACCATGCGCCCTTTCCCAATGGGCACGCGATAAGCCGCATCCGGTTCGATGACTTTGGCGGCTTCTGTTCCTGGAATTTTCGACCAATAGAGCCCTTTGTGCTCCAGCACAACGACCGGATTCGGATCATAAAAGGCGGATTTGAGCAGGCCTTTTAAGTCTGCGCCATTGGACGGATAGACCACCTTGATGCCCCGGATATTCGCCAAGACCGATTCAATGCTCGAACTGTGGTAGGGCCCCCCGGAACCATAGGCACCAATGGGGACACGAATCAAGCTGTGAATAGGCCACTGACCGTTTGACAGGAAGTAGCTTCGGCTGAGTTCGGTGAAAAGTTGATTCAGGCCGGGCCAGAGATAGTCAGCGAATTGCACCTCTACAATCGGCCGCAGTCCTGCGGCTGACATACCAGCTGTGGAACCAATGATGAAGGCTTCTTGGATGGGGGTGTTGAAGACGCGTTGGTCTCCGAATTTCTCTGCGAGTGTTGCGGCTTCTCGAAAAACGCCGCCCAATCGTCCGCCTACGTCCTGACCATACAACAGGGCTTCGGGGTGGGCAGCCAAGATTTCTTGCATAGCGTGCAAGGCACAATCCACCATCAAGGTGGGCTCGTCATCGGTGCCTTCGCGAGTGCCTTCCTCTTCCGTAATTGAAGCCGGTGCCAAGGCATGCTGAGCTAACGTTGCAGGATCTGGTTCATCATGGCTTTGCGCCCGTTCAAACGCGGCCTCGACCTCTGCAGTCACCTCCGAGTGAATAGTGTCCAAGGCTTCGCTTGCGATGCCAAGTTTCTGCAACCGTTTCCGCAAGGCAACGAGTGGATCGCGCTTTTCGTGTTCTTCCAAGTCGTCCCGGTACCACTCTTTTCGAACGCCGCTGGTGTGGTGGCCTAGCAGCGGCACGTGGGCATGTATAAGTATCGGCTTACGCTTGGTTCGGACGTATTTGAACGCTTCAAGCAAGGCATTCATGCTTGCCTCGGCGTCGGCACCATCAATCTCCATAGCCTTGATTAGCGGAAATGCCTTGGCCAAGGTGGAAGCATCGTGAGAACGTATTTCTGAAGCATGCGCCGAAATGTCCCATTCGTTGTCTTGAACCAGCCAGATGATGGGCAGTTCACGCAAGTCACTCATGTGCAGCGCCTCGCTGACCTCTCCCTCGGTGATGGCTGCATCGCCAATGGAACATACAACAACCGGTGGCGCTCCTTCTCGGTCTTGAGGAATACCCAGAAGCTCTTTGTATTGGAGGCCCATCGCAATACCCGCTGCTGGGATGGCTTGCATACCTGTGGCACTGCTCTGATGAGGAATGCGAGGTAGCCCCTCTTGGTTAAGCGACGGATGACTATAATAGGTGCGGCCGCCGCTAAAGGGGTCGTCGCCTTTGGCAAGCAGCTGAAGCATCAACTCTTCTGGCTTCATGCCTAGACTCAGCAGCAAGCAGTCGTCTCGGTAGTAGGCGCTGAGGTAGTCCTGGTGCTCGAGCATCCGCCCGGTGGCCCACTGGATTGCCTCGTGCCCTCGCGAGCAGGCGTGAACGTATTTTGAGGTCAACCGCGCATGTTCCTCGAAGAGGTCACTCATGGCACGTGCAGTGCTCATGGTGCGAAAGGCTTCAAGCAATGCTTTGACGCCGGTTTCTAAAGAGGTGGATGCGTTCATTTTTCGTTGACAGGGTAAAGATAGGCCAGCCCGGATGGGTTACCTTCGCTGCGATGCTCATCAATGCGTGGAAATGGGAGGGAACAGGAAATACCTTCATTCTGATGGATCGAAGGGAGTGGCCTGCATTGCCCGATGCTGCGATAATTGCGGCCATGTGTGATGCCTCGAACGGATTGGGGGCAGACGGCCTCATTTTTTTTCGGCCCTTGCACAACATAACAGGTGCATTGCCTTGCTCCGATTGGGAAATGGATTACGTCAATGCGGATGGCTCAAGGTCTTTTTGTGGCAATGGCAGCCGCGCTCTTTTTGCGTTTTTGAGGGAGCGGTGTTGGATGCCCGCTTCGGGCGGCCAATTGCAAGCCTGCGATGGTCGCCATGAGGTAGCATGGGATGACAACCAAGGCGAACCGGGAGTTGAATTGCTGCCCATTGCGCCTCCTGTGGCCGCAAGCGATGGAGCCACATTTGTGGACACGGGTTCCCCCCACCATTTAATTTGGGTGAGCCACGCAGGCGTTCAAGATGTAGAAGGTATTGGCCGAACAATTCGCTACGGATCTGATTACGCGCCGGATGGCACGAATGTGGACTTCGTTCAACGACTCGACGAAGCAGCACTGGCCATGCGAACTTACGAGCGTGGGGTGGAGAGCGAGACAAGGGCGTGTGGAACAGGAGCGGTCGCTGCGGCGGTTGCGGATTATGCAGAACGTGGTGGTCCGTTACAACGTGAAGTGCAGATGCCGGGTGGTACGCTGCGCGTAGAGCTCAATGAACCCGACGAAGCCACGGGGATATTCCATAACATTTGGCTTTATGGTGCCGCGAATAAGGTGCTCCATGCCACATGGAACGGCTTGAAGTGGACGGCGTTGACCGCAGCACTCTGGATGGGATGGATGCCAATAGCAGAAGCACAATCCGGGTGGACGGATGAAGTGGAGCTGTCTGTTCTCACAGGTTCGCCAGGGCCAGATTTATATAGCGCATGGGGACATACCGCCATTCGGGTGTTCGATCCCGGCCAAACGCCACCTGTGGACTGGACCTACAATTATGGCACGTTCGAATTCGGGGAAGGATTTTATATGCGGTTTATGCGCGGTGAATTGAGCTACCGGTTGGCCAAGGCGCCTTTTTCCTCCCTTCAAAGGGAATACATGCATTCCGAACGGGCCATTTTAGAACAACCGCTTGCATTGACGGCGGAAGATGCCAAGGCAGTAGTGGCTTACCTCGAATGGAACTACTTACCTGAAAACCGCGTGTATGCGTACAAGTTTTTTGAGGATAATTGTTCCTCGCGTTTGCTGACCGTCATGGAACAGGTATTTGGTGACCGTTGGGACAGCGGCTGTGAGAATGATGCTGCGCTCGGCGTAACCTACCGCGATGCGTTGCGGCCTTACATCCAGGGAGACGCATGGATTGAAACGGGAATTGACTTCATTCTTGGTCCACGAGCTGACCGGCTCATGCCGCCATGCGGCTCGAGTTTCCTCCCTGACGGATTGATGCAGCAATTGCAAAGCGCCACCTTGGATGGCCGATTTCTCGCAGGACCACCAACAGAATTGTTGCCTCCGCAAAGATCTTGGTTTCGGACTGTCTATACTCCTGTACTGGCTCATCCTGTCGTGTGGTGTGCGCTTATCCTCGCCTGGTCGTTTGTCGGAACCCTACGAAGGTTGATGCGGCACCGTGCGGGGCGAACAGTTCTTCCCATGCAATCTCGCGCGGAAAAGGCTGTTTTGGCTCTGGCCGGATTGCTCGGGGTGTTATTGCTTGCAATGTGGGCGTTAACTGACCATCGCGATACGTGGGGCAATTGGAACTTACTATGGGCTTCGCCTTTCCTTCCCTTGCTATGGGCATTGGGAGATGGAGCGATGTACAATTGGCTCCGATGGATTTTATCAATGGGTGTCGTTGGTTTTTTGTTGCTGTTTAATTTCGTGCCCCAATTCGTCCCTTCGTCCATGATGTTGTTAGGATGGGCCGTTTGGTTGAGTCTGGATCCTTGGAAGGTGCCTTGGTCCCTTTCGGATGCAGCGAAACAAGAGCCATGAAATGCCTCGACACACTCCACTTGCAACGGGGACTTTTGGTCCTTGTTCTTGCCATGCTCGCATTCGGCTGCAAACGGGAGTCGACGACCTGGACAGTTGATGTTGCTTTGCCGCTCATCGATGATGGTTGGAGTTGGGTCGACGTCATCGAGGGGGCGTCTGAAAGCGGCAGCATCGACGTTGTTGAGGGGATGCCAGCGGTCTTGCGATTCGAAGGGCCGATTGCGGATTGGGAAATTCCCTCCCTTTCCGAACTGCCCGACACCATTGTTACCCAAGAGCTCACGCCCGATTTCACTGGTGGACCCTTTCCCGTTCCCCCAGGTGCGGTGTTGTTGGATTCCGAGGAGGACATTGTTTTTCAAGGAATCGATCAACAATTCTCTGGCCTCGTGCTGTCTACTGGGCGCATCGATTACTTCGTTGAAAGTTCTACCAACGGGTATGTAGAGTTTCAATACGCATTTCCCAGTGTGACCATCGGCGGCGAAGCTTTGGAATTAAAAGTTGTTTTGCCCCCGAGTGATGGAGTGACCTTTCAGACGGAATCGGGCTCCATTGACCTCGCCGGGGCAGTGATTGACTTGACTGGAGTCTCCGGTAATGAAATCAACCGTATTGCGAGCCACTTGATCATCGGCACCCCAGACGAAATTCCGGATACCGCCCAGGTATTCGGCACCGATAGCATCCGGGTGGCGATGCACTTCCAGGACATGTTTGTGGAGCAAGTTGCGGGGTACTTTGGCCAAGAGGTCTTAGCATTTGGGGTGGATCAGAATGTATTCCAACCCTCTGACTTCACCAGTGGGTTTTTGCAGGTCCAGCCAACGCGTGCCAAACTCCAATTTCGCAATACCGTTGCCGCTGATTTGCAGTTGCAATTGGATGCCCTGTCGGTAGATGGTATCGCCGTCAGTCATCCTATCCTCGGCATACCCCAGCAGATCACACGCGCGGATTGGAGCGGGGATGAGGTGCAACCGACCCTGTGGGAAATGGACTTGCTCGAAACCGCTCCTTCTTTGTTTGACCTTTTAGGGTATTTGCCGGAGGTCGTCACTACGAGTGGTGAGGCTTTATTGAATCCGCTAGGCGACGTTTCAGGTGGACAGGACTATTTCAATATTCAGCATCCTCCGCAACTTTACCTTGACTTTGAATGGCCATTGGAAGGAGTCATCGAAGGATTTCGTATCGTCCGTTCGATAGCATTTGAAGGAACCGATTTGGCCGGGTTCAACGGCGAACTCATTCTGCGGTTTACCAACGGTTACCCGGTTCATTGGAATGTGACGGGCACCTGGGACTATGAGGATTTGGAGCTTGGCGCTGAGGTGTTCACGGCAGAGGCAGCTGCCTTTCCAACGGCAGAGGTGACTGAGGTGCGTATTCCCATTGGTGAAGCCCGCTTGGCTTCGCCGGGCACGTTGACGATTGAAGCAGCCATGACTTCGGATGGCCCTGTGCAATTTTCTGGAATGGAACGTGTTCGTTTGCAAGTCGCGTGCCAAGGAACATACCAAGTAAGTGTGCGATGAGGATTTGGATGGCATACATGTTTTTGGTGTTGGCTTCTGCGGTCCAAGGGCAATTGGACTCCCTGACTTGGAACGCAACCGCTTGGGGCCAGTACCGCTCCAATGCTCTCTCGCACGAGTTGGGCCGGTTGCTCTTTCGTGGCGGGCACATTGACCGGTCTCTGGTCGATTCCGCCCAAGAGGCACAGGGCGGGGAGATGGGTGCATTTGGTTACACCTCTGGTTTGGCCATCAATTGGTCCAGCCTGCGTCCATGGCGAGATAAGGAGGCGAGGCTGTGTGGCTCTTTGCAACTCAAAACCTTAGGCGACTTTCGCTGGACCCCAGAATTGTTTGACTTGGTGCTTAGTGGCAATTCAGGGCACTTGGGCCGATGGGATGTGTTGGACGGTTCACGGATGCGCATGTCCACATGGATCCAAGTGGCCGTTGGATTGGAAGGCGCAAATCAAAACCGAATCGAGTTGGGATTGGTTCACCGCACGCAATCGATGGAAGCCTTGATACGCAACGGATATTTTTACGTGAGTGAAGGCCTGGATTATATGACCGGTTACTTGCGCGGCCATATTGGATCGTCTGAAGTCGGCTCGTGGGGCTTGGTAACCAATGCCGAGTGGCACTTTTTGCGTGAAGAAGCACCTTTTGCGTTCCACCTGCGCTTGAACAACTTTGGGTTTGTTGTTGCACCGGATTGGACAGAATTGCATGTGGACACGTTGGTGGAGACAACCGGCCTCACTTGGACGGGGCCGGGGCTATCCGTAGAATCCCTCATGCAATCGGAGGGCGTATCGGAGGTTATCTCCGAGTCGAACCAACGGTTCCGGCTCGACATGATGCCCTTCCGGATCGATGCGTCGTTTGAGTACCCCCTCGGTCCGCGTTCAGGTTGGGATGTTCAGGTGCAGGTGGGTGATTGGATGCCCACCCCTCGAGCGATTGCCGGCTACCGACGTGCCATTGGTAAGCAATGGCAAGCAGGCATTCAGATAGTAGTCGGCGGCTGGGGCCGGCCTCGTCCCGCTGCGTGGGCACGTTGGAAAAAGCCGGGAGAGCATGCTTTGATGCTGTTTTTAGAAGATCCATTCGGATGGGGATCCAAAGCTGCATACGGACGCGGCATCACCCTGCGTTACCAAAACTTGTAAAGCGGTCGTTCTCGCTCAAACAGAAACCACGAACTTTAACCCATGAACGCATCGGAACGATACAAAGACTCAGGATGGACAGCAGGTGATCGGCTGCAAATCATCGCAGGTCCGTGTGCCATTGAAGGTGAAGCGGTGGCCATGGAAATAGCTGAGGGCGTTGTCGAGGTCTGCAATGCGTTGGAATTGCCTCTAATTTTCAAAGGATCCTACCGCAAAGCCAACCGTTCTCGGTTGGACAGTTTTACGGGCATCGGTGACGAGAATGCCCTGGAAATTCTTGCGAAGGTGGGTGAATATTTTTCGGTACCCACGACGACGGACATCCACTCTGCGGACGAAGCAGCTCTGGCATCGGGATACGTCGATGTTCTGCAAATACCAGCATTCTTGTGTCGGCAGACCGACCTGCTCGTAGCAGCCGCTCAGACGGGCAAAGTGGTCAACATCAAAAAAGGCCAATTCCTCTCGCCTGAAGCGATGCAGCACGCCGTTGTAAAGGTTGAGGAATCGGGCAATCCACGCGTCTGGTTGACCGAGCGTGGAACCATGCTTGGCTACCAGGATATGGTGGTGGATATGCGCGGATTTCCCGTTATGGCACGCATGGCTCCTGTTATTGCGGACATCACCCACAGCTTGCAACAGCCCAACCAAACTTCAGGTGTCACCGGTGGTCGACCGGAACTCATCGCAACAATCGGCAAAGCAGCCGTGGCATCCGGTGCCAACGGGGTGTTCATTGAAACGCACCCGCGTCCAGCAGAAGCGCTGTCTGACGGTGCCAACATGTTGGCGCTGGACCAGCTTAAGGACTTGCTCACTCAATTGAAACGTGTACATGCAGCCGTTCAAGTGGATTGAATCTTTGTGCCTGGTTGCCAGCGTTGCGTTGGCTATGGGCAGTTCGGCGCAAGCTGACACGGTCGAAGTCCTCGTACTCGGTGGGCAACGTGACGACCGCGGCCTTCGGCTTGTTGAACTCGCCAATGGTGATGTCTTGGCACTGAGCTCGTCAAACAGCACGTCCAATGAAGAGCCCCACGCGTGGATTCACCGCTTTGATTCGCTTCTCAATCCCGTTTGGAATGCAACGATTTCTGATACGCCGTTGCTCCAGCCAGTCGACGCAGTGGAGCACGGATTAGGCTTCGTCACCGTCTTCGGTGTGCGATACGCCAATGCATCCGCGGCATACGATTGGGGCTGGTATACTCTGGATGTCTCGGGTAATCCTGTTTCGGAAACTCAATGGGGCTCCGACGCTTGGGACATTCCCGCTCGACTACTCCAGCGCAACGATTCTCTCTGGTCGGTCGGGACAACCTATGCAACCGGCGCCGGCGAAGTCTTGGTGACGTTGCACACCTGGAATGAAGACGAATGGCTTTTTGACAGCTCTTGGTCGTGGTATGGCGGGGCAGTGGATGAGGTGACCGATGCCGCATTCATTGGAAGTTCCATTGCCATCTCAACCACATCTAATGACCAAGCGTACTGCACGGTATTTCATTCGCTGCTGGGCACTGTGGAGTGGACCTATGGAACGCCGTTCGCGTCGCCGACAACTTCGAAGGCAGTCGATGTGCAGGATTCCGCCTTGGTCATGCTCTTCAATGCGGATACGCCAGATGGCATGCGTTTGGGCTTTGCGTGCTTGAATTTGGAGGGGGACACCTTGCTCGAAACGATTCCGGGATCGGGTGTGGACGTGGCGGGCGAAGATATCGCGTGGTACGGGCCCAATAATTTTGCTACGCTCTCCTCCACCAGCGAGTTGGGTCTCGGTGAGGGTGAGTGGCTCTTTTCGCGTTGGACCAATGGTGGTGTGTGGCAGGGCGGTCCCACATTTGGCACACAGGGGGACGAAATCCCAGCCGCCATTCTCCACGCTTCGGATGGTCGCTTGTGGATGATGGGATCGACGGATGGTTATTCCAACGGCCGGGACGATGTATACCTCCTGGTGGCTCCGTCCCCGCAGGTTGGAAATAATGATGTGTTCACCAACGTCGAGGTTAATATTGTGGAAGATGCGGTAGCAGTAGCGGAGCTGAACATTTCGCAGCCACTGAAAGTGCATCCCCATCCGATTCGCAGCGTATTCACGCTATCGAACGTCGATGAAACATCACCGTGGTCGATATCAGATGCATCTGGGCGCCTTGTTCTTGAAGGAACGGGGCCAACGGGCAATGCGAGTGGGTTGAGTCCGGGTATATACATGTTGCACATGCATGCCTACAATGAAGCAATACCTGTTTGGGTGGTGCGTTAATTACCGCATGAAGCATCCACACCACATGCCGATCGGACTTTCATTGGTCTTCACCTTAATTATGGGCATTCAGGGCTGCAATACGCCGCGCTTGGCGGTAGCTGGACAATCGTGTGCTGTGGAGGAATGGCGGGCGGACGAGTTTTTCACTCAGGACGTCCTTCCAGGCATGGAGAGCAACCTCCGGAAGCAGCGTCTTTATTTTGTCGTAGGATCCGCTGAGGCAGATTTCAATGACCAAAGCGAGTGGTTACTCGCGATGGATTCCGTGTTGATTCCTATGCGCGTTCGATTCGAGGAAAGCGGGGCATGGCAATGGTCTGGTAGCCGCAATTTTTACCAACCTGTGCGGGAAGGTGTAATGTCCATGGACGAGGTGCTTCCTAAAACTTCAGCCTTGGTATTAAGTGAAGCTGCTTACTTAATCCAACGAGATGCTAACAAATGCACAGCCATGGCTCTGCCAGGCGTCAGGCATGTTGGAACCGTGGCCATGCCCTAAGGCTCAATTTTTGCCTTTGGCGCATCGCACAAATCAGCGTATCTTTACGATCGCTTCGAAGGATGCACAGCCACGGGGGATTAGCTCAGCTGGCTAGAGCGCTTGCATGGCATGCAAGAGGTCATCGGTTCGACTCCGATATTCTCCACCAAATTCTTCAGAACGGCGTTCCGAAAGGGGCGCCGTTTTTAGTTGGCTGTCAAGGGATACAGAAGATCGGACCGAGCCTTCAGTTCACCTTATGGAAGTCCTGGTAGATTGAATTTTATCGGCCCTCCACGTGCAGCACCCGCGAGTAACGCTTTAGGCTGCGAAGGGTAAGAAAAATCACGAATGTGGCTGCGAGTGTGTATTGCCAAAATGGGACAAGAATGTCCATCCACTCCTCTGCTCCGCGCACAGTATTCTTGCCGGCTGAAATTACCGCTAGGCTCACGAAGATGGCGAAGAAGCCGTTGTATTCACGCTTTAAAATATTGCGCAAGGAGAATTCGACACCGGGTGTTTTCCAGCGCAGTGCGCGCGGCCAGAACGACGGAACTCCTTCAGACCATTCCAGGTAAGCCTCGCCGAATTTGCCCCGCAGGAACGCTTCCTCGGCAAACATAATGCGCTCGTAGTACAGCCAGTAAATCAAGCTGCACACCACAACGAACCAAAAATTTCCGACATAGATCATGATGCCTAACCACATGAAGTAGTTGCCGAGGTAGAGCGGATGGCGAACCAGGTTATACATGCCCTCGGTATTGAGGACCTCGGCGATTTGACCGTCCTTGGTGTTGCGGCCAGAGGTGTCGCGTGGCGTGTAGCCGATGGTTAAAGCTCGGATGAGTTGGCCAAGGATGGAGATGGCGATACATACTACCGCCGAAATCAGATCAAAAGACTGGAAAAAAGGGTCGAGCTGGAAGCCGATGATGGCTGCCATAAAGACATACAACAAAAGGGGGAAAAAGGATCGGCCTTTAAATAGCCAATTGCCTGTTTTTTCAAATTCTTCAATTAGCGCCATGTGCGAACCAATACGTTGGAATTGAGCCGCAAGATAGCGACCGAATCAGTAACGCAGGATGATGCGCGATCCTGTGTTACCCTCCAATTCCTCAGTGCTTAGGATGGTCATCCAGTTGGCAGCATCAGTCAGTGCGCCGTCGGCTCCTCCGTCGCCATTAAAGCAGCCGTCGCCTTGGCATCCGATGCACGCGCCAGAACCACCAACACCTCCACTGATCTCTGCGATAACTTCGCCATTCAACAAGAGCTGAGTAATACCTCCGTCTGTGCCACTGGATGCCGGTCCACAATCCCAGTTTGTCCATCCTGTAAGGCCTGGGTTGCAGGTGATCAACTCACCGCTATCAGCTCCCGCCTCGGCGGGAAGCAATTCCAAGACATCGCCCTGTGCGAGGTTGTAGACCATACTGACCATTTTCACAGCTCGTCCGCCTGTTCCGCCCGTGGCGTCGCACAAATTACAGGACACCCCACCAACGGTTTGTCCGCAGATGTCTCCGCCTGAGCCCCCCGATGCACTCCACAGTTCAACGCTTACTGTGGCGATGGCTTCTGCGATGGCAAATGTTGTTCCGTCCGTTTCGCTGTCGAAGACGCCATGAGAAGATGGGGAGAATGCTCCGCCGCCTGAGAGGTACTCGATGAAATCTTCTTCGGTGCCTACATTTCCCAATCCCAACCAAACCTGATACGCGCTAAGCCCCGATGCGCCATCAGCTCCGGTTTCGCCTTGCGGACCAATAGGCCCAGTTTCGCCCTGTTCTCCGGGTATACCTTGAGGTCCGTTTGCACCGTCCGCTCCGATTAGGCTTGCCAAGAAGTCCGCATCATTGCCTGTGTTTCCTGCTGCCAGCCAGATTTCATACGCACTGAGTCCATCTGCACCGTTTGCACCGTTCGTTCCGTCAAGTCCGTTTGTCCCATCGGCGCCATCGCTTCCGTCGATGCCTGCCGCGCCATCCGCACCAACAAGGCTGGCCAAGAAATCGCTTTCGCTGCCTGAGTTACCGCTGTTTTGCCAGATTTGGTAAGCACTAAATCCATCCGCTCCATCCGCTCCATCCGTTCCGTCGGCTCCGTCCGTGCCATCAGTTCCGTTTAACCCATTCTGACCCTCCTGACCTTGTGGTCCTTGAGGTCCCGTAAGGCTTTCGAAGAAGTCATCTTCAGTTTCTGAGTTGCCTTGGCCAAGCCAGACTTCATAGGCGCTAAGTCCATCTTCGCCATCAGCTCCTCCAATGAAGATGGAACTGTACACAGAGGAGTCCGGCATCAATAACCGCAATGTGTCTCCATCAATAGCCAACCACTGCAGCTCGTTTGTTGGATCTGGGTCCAAATTCTCCAAAATCCCAATGGCAGTGTCAGGAGTGAACGAAGTTGCAAATAGATTGAAGAATTCCAAGGCATCACCAATGTCAATCAATCCGTTACAGTTCGCATCCGGATTGTACGGTGAAATGGTGTCGCATAAACTCGACTCGCCTTCTGTTTGAGCCTGCAAATCATTTTGCACAATCAACGAGAATAAAAACAGCAAGAAGAAGGTGAGAAATACAGGTTGTCGCACAGTTGAAGATTTGGATATCACTGTGCAATATAAGTGATTATCCCTTTTATCGTGCAATATAAATGTTCAGAGATGCCAGTAACGTATTCTATCGATAATTGTCCGCCCTTATTTTGGCATTATTCCGAATGTTTAACCAGAACAAATTGATGTCCCCGACGTGCCAATTGTCACGCTGCAAAGCCTTTCCAAACGGTACGTCCGGTTTGTGAACTTGAAGCACCCCTCGTTCGATGTGGGCCTCGATAGCAGTAGGGTAGGCATACCGCATTTGCGACAGGACGACACCTTGGTGATCTTCGATGGCATTGGTCCCGTCGAGTGTCCATGCAATGGGATGTGTGCAGACAGGAATTTGATTCTTCGACTGCAGCCAGCCTGGGAAGTACCCCTCACCGTAGGACATCCACGTGCAAATGCAACCGGTTTCCTCCGCACTCGTGCAGTAAGGTATGCGATCGAAATCGGTCGTGTAAAAATCAAATCCAGGCGCATATGCGACGACCAATTGCTCCTGCAGCGGCTTTCCGTCAAAGAACTCTTGCAACAGCCACCGAATGTGCCAGCTGCCTTGGCTGTGGCCAGCAAAAATAATGGGGCGACCGTCGTTCCAATTGTTCAGGTAGTGTTCAAAAGCTGACCGCACATCAGCGTACGCCAATTCAAGGGCCTTCCAACTGGTGCTGTCCTGCCATGTGAAGACACCAATGTGCGCCTGCCGGTAAGCCGGTGCGTACAATCGACCGCCGATGTTGAAGGCACTCGCCTGCAGACGCATTGGGAACTTGGTATTGAGGGCATTCACTTTGCTGTTGTCCAGGTGAGCGTTCCAGTGGTCTCCTTTGAAGAGTTGGGTAGGGTGAACAAAGAACACATCAACCTCGAGGCTGTCTCCCGTGCGCTCGGCTTCGGGTAATTTTTTGGGAACCGCATCCGAAGCATCCTCTCGCCCCGGGAGTGATAGCCATGAAGAACCCTGAGTGTAGTCTGGTTCTGCGCCGGGGTCCCACGTCAGGCCCACAGGGTCTTGCAGTCCAGAGCAGCTGAGTAAACCAACAACAACCAACGTGAGAAACCACGTCGGTTGCCAATTTTGTCGCATAAGGCCGTAACAAAGTCGCATGAGGAATGTTAGGACAAAAGTATTCTAAGTGTGACGTAAATTACCAACCAATAGAATTATCATGAAACCACTTTACCTGATTTTCTTCGCAGTTCTAATGGCCTTTGCGGCAAGTGCCCAGACCGAAGCGCTTTATGACATCGGTGTTGTAATCGATCCCCTCGAGGTGCGCATGGCGCCTTTGAACGATGATCCAGAACCGGAAGAGCAGCGGATGCTGCGCGAGACATCCGAATGGAATAACTGGGCCTCCAATCATGCCAATTGGAGATGCGTAATGAGCGAAGCTACGGGCCTTCCTCACCGGGCTTTCGGTCCTGCAATCGATGTCCCGGGACTGACCATCGCGGACAAGGCTTTTACCTTCGCCGCTGAGGAACTGGTCGGCTTCGGCATTGACGCTCCAATGGTTTGGGACATCGAGTCCAAGATGGGACAGCACACCTGGGCCCATGCCGAACAGACATGGCAAGGCATTTCCGTCAAAGGGGGTAAACTCGTGACAAAATGGTGGAACGATCAGTTAATCATGTGGGGTGCGGATTGGTATCAGGGTATTCCTGAGGATGCCTCCGAAATTCTGTCCCTAACGGCTCAGCAGGAAGCGGCAACTGCAGGCGTTGTGTTTGACGAGTGGGGCGAGGTTGAGATGGGAGATTTAGCATGGGTGCCGACCCGAGGTCAGGCACAAAATTTGGTATGGCACTTGACCCGAACGTGGACAGTGGCAGGTCGTCAGGGTACCATTCCCCGACGCTACGAAACCGGTGTCGATGTCCAAACGGGGGAATTGGTTTGGCGTCAAAACCAAGTCATGCACATCGACGGAAAATGGGGCATGCCCTCCATGAACGGAAAGCCAGAGCGCGCTGTGTTGCGCATGGGCATCGACCTGCCGAGTGCAATGCCACCGCTGGTCATTAGCGGTGTCATCACCTCCGACGTTCATGAATTGTATCCCTACCAAGATGCTGTTTCTTTGAGCTTGCCAGCACTGGAACTGCCGTTTCCAGGGCAAACTGTGCACACCGATGCGGATGGTGGTTTTATCACCACGGCAGTAGGTCCCCAAACCGTGAACGTTGACCTCACGGGCTATTGGAGTACCATTTATACAAATGGCAATACACCCAGCACGGCCGTTGATTTTAATGACGGATACAACACACTTGATTTGTCCAACTTGGGCAACTTGAAAGAGCGTTCGGCATACCGCTCGACCATTCTCATCCATGATCACATGAAGGCCTTGATGCCAAATTTCACAGACTTGGATTGGTCCTTGCCGACGAACATTGACATTGCCGGCGAATGCAATGCTTTCTACGACGGCCAAAGCATTAATTTTTACGATGTTGGCGGCGGCTGCAATGCGACGTCATTGATTGCCGATGTGGTGTGGCACGAATACGGTCATGGAATTAATGGGTATTTCTACAACAGCCTCAACGCCAACTTCAACAATGGCGCGATGAATGAAGGCTACGCGGATTTGTGGGCCATGAGCTTGGGTGACATTGCCGAGATAGGCAAAGGATTTTACACGGACAGTGAAGACGGTATCCGTGTTTACGATGAAGACCCCAAGGTATATCCGGAGGATTTGGTTGGCGAAGTTCATGCCGACGGTGAAATCATTTGCGGAGCCTGGTACGACACGCATCTATTGATGGGAGGCGACTGGGATGCTACCATGGCCTTGTTCATGGATGCATACCCGGGTTTGCAAGCCACAACCCCGAACGGTAGTGAAGGGCAAGCCTATACTGACGTTTTGCTCGACGTCTTACAGGCAGATGATGACGACGGTGATTTGTCCAACGGAACCCCGAACGACCTCGCCATCGTCGAGGGCTTCGATATCCATGGCATTTCGATTTTCAGCTATGCCGAAATCGACCACGATTCTGAGGAATTTGTTGAGGCCGCTTCAACCATTGAGATTGAAGCAGAGACGTTCATTGTGTTCCCATACAACCTTTACTTCGAAGCGGTGAACATGTGGTACCGCACTGAATCAGGTGCTGAATGGACGCAAGTAGCCATGGACAATCCCGATGGGAATGCGGTCTTTACAGCTGAAATACCGGCACAGGAGCCGGGCACGGTTATTTCCTACTACATGGGCATTTCGGACGAATTCGGCGGACTGTCTGCAGTCACTCCATTTGCTGCTGCAAACGCGACGTATCCCAACCTTCCTTTCAATTTGCTTGTTGGCGTTGAGCCTGCGCTCATTAACGATTCGGATGAATATTCCGATTTCGGAAGTTGGACCACGGGACTGCCCGGTCAAGATAATGCGACTACAGGAATTTGGGAAGAGGCCATCCCAGTAGGGTCGTACGCGGAAGCCAATGATCCCAGCACGGTAGTAGCACCAACACAGGACCACACCCTAGGCATGGCTGGTTACGCGTTTATCACGGGACAAAACCCTGGAGTGAATGACGGAATTGGAGCGAATGATGTTGATGCCGGCAGAACCACCCTGCTTTCACCAATTATAGACCTGACACCTTATGAGAATCCTGTGATGGCATATTGGCGATGGTTTGTGAATGCTCCGCCATCTGGTGCCAACCCTGCTTCTGACTGGTGGCAGGTTGAAGTCTCAAACGATGGTGGTGCTAACTGGCAGTTCCTCGAAAATACGTTGCAGCAGGACATATCGTGGCGTCGCAACGCTTTCCGCATAGCTGACGTCATCGAGCCCACAAGCGAATTTCAGATGCGTTTCATTGCATCGGACAGCACGACACTCGGGGAGTACCTCGACGGCGGCTCCCTGGTCGAGGCGGCTGTTGATGATATCATTTTGTACGACATCGCTACTGGAGAATCGGTTGACGAGGTAAGCACATCTTCAGTAACGGGTTTCCCCAACCCTGCGAGCGAGAGCGTTGTAGTGAACGGTTGGATGCCCGGAGCGACGTTGCGGATTTACCAAGTTGCGAGCGGTAAGCTCGTTTGGGAGCAGCGTGCCGGCTACGTTTCAACTGAAGTGGTCGTCAAGGGTTGGTCACCTGGTTTGTATGAGGTAGTTGGACCAGACTACGCAGGACGCCAGACGCATTGGACGCTCAACGTTATCGATTGAGAGCCTTTTTAAACCTCGGTTAGGTCTTCATTGGAGATCCAACCGGTGTTGCCATTGGCGAGCTGTACTTTCCAGTGGCTCGTGTTGCGCTCAATCACGGTTACTTTGGAGCCCTCATGGAGCATGAAAAGGGTCATGCCGTTGGATCCAGGCTCGTTGCGTACAGCCGACTCAGCGGCCATAACAATGGCTGACTTGCTCGATTCAATGCGCAGGGAAGCCATGCGTGTCATTAACATGGCCGCAAGCCCAACAGCAATCAGCACAGTGGCACTGGATCCCAGTAAGCGCCTGTTTTCTATGCGCACGACCCAAATGCGCCATGCGAGAGCTCCAAATCCCAAAGTCCAGGCCAACATCATGACCCGTGCCCAAAATCGATACCGTCCAGGCGCAGTAATGCGCTCCCAGATGTCCAAAATTCCATTGGAAGGTAGCGACTCGATGCGATCTTTGATTTTGGCATTGGCTAAGGCAAGGTTGGTTTTGACGTCTGCATTGGAAGGAGAGAGCAGAGCTGCCCTTTCATAGTGGAGAATAGCGGGTCCCCATTGCGCTAATTTGTAATGAGCGTTGCCGAGGTTGAACTCGCTTTCAAAGTGCATGTGGTCCAATACAATGGACTCGTATCCTGCGATTGCGGCTGCATAGTCTCCAGAAGTGTAGGCCGCATTGGCCGATTCGAATTGGGCTTTCGGATTCAATTGTCCCCAAACCGTGACTTGAATCATACTAACAATAAGGAAGGAGGAGAGGCGGGATTTCATCATGCGATCCAGTTTTTTTCCGTAGCATCGACCAATGCTTCAGCTGCAGCAATCATGGCATCAGGAGGGGGCACTTGACCCGGAGCGTAGCGCGCCATGTCTAAATCGTTTAGCAGGGTATTCCATTGTTCTTTCAGTCCGGGAACATGTGAATCCAATGCTTCGTTCAGCGCCGATGTGGTCAGTTGACTGGCATTCCATTGGAGCTTGGCCATCAAGTAAGCTTCAAGGCCAGATCCCAAAGCAGGATAAAACACGTTCGGTTGGCCGGTATGTTTTTTGGCCTCTTTGAGCTCATGACGGACGGCATTTTTGGCTCGTCGTTTGCGCACCGTTAGTGGGTTTTTTTCATCTTCATCGCGTCGACGCCTCGCCACAAATGAGAGCCCCAACGCCAAAGGACCAATGGCCAGCAATCCGCCTGCTAATTGTCCTTGATTGTCCCACTGGTTTCGAGCCAAACACGGCCCTTTCCAAGCACTCTGAATGAAGTTGATGTCTTGGTTCAGGATTTGCACGTCTGTCTTGGAATTGTAACTCACTAGGCCGCTTTCGTCAGAATTATTCGTGGCTACGGTGAGCCTCAGCGGCTTGGTATTCAAGGTGACGTAATCCCCATTCTTGGTATTGAACCAAGCCCCTTCTGCAACCGGAAGATCATATTGACCCGGGGCGCGCGGGATGACGACGTACCGGAAGGTCCGGCTCCCTGATTCACCGTTGGCATTGACGTTGATCTGGTCGATGACCTCGGGATCGAACACCTCGAATTCACCAGGCCAAGTCAGCGACGGTTCCTGGATGAATTTGATGTTGCCCTTGCCGCTGAACGTGAGGTCGTAAGTGATGGCCTCATTCGTGCGACACGCCTGCTCCTTCTGTTTCAGGGTGACGCGCAATTGTCTAAAGGTACCAAGGAAGGCTGGGGGGATGGGCTCAGGAAGCGGTTTCACTTCAATTTTGATCGGCTTGGCATTGGCCGTTACGTTTTGCCCATTGAAAAAGCTTGTCCGTTTGTACCCCACCAGATCAAACCCATCGATGCTCAGGGTGCCAGTTTGCTGAGGGAAGAGCACCAGTTTTTTGACTGTGGCTACGTTGTAGCGTTGACCTGAAATGACCTGAGGTTCCCACCGAGGTTCAGGAATGTCCACTACCTCTTTCCAGAATCCGGGAGTTTCAGGGATGTTGAATTTTCGGACATCGAGGTTGTTGGCATTGTTGAAGATTTTAAATGAAACCACGACCTGCTCGCCGATGTGGAGGTTTCGTTTTGAGGCTTCGATGACGCAGGCTACACTCCCGAGGTTACCGGTTTTTGAGCCGGAGGGTTTTGCCCCTTTGGCACTTACACTCAAGACAAATGACTTACTCTTGAGTTTGCCTTGCGACCCTTGCACCTCAAAGGCGGGGATTTCAACGTTTGTCCTCGAAAGGACTTGGTAGGTAAAGGTGTAACCCACTTCACTGGTTCGGGTGCCGTTGTAGATGCTCGTGCTGTTCGAGGTACTTGGGCCGTATAGCAACTTCAGTCCCTTGATTACTGGTCCGTCGATACGACGGGATATGTTCTTGAGGGTGAAGGTCAACTGCACTTGTTCCCCGACGCGCACAGGATTACGATTTACACTTACTTCAAAGGCTTCTTGACTCCATGCCATTCCCATACTCAAGAAGCAAAGCAGTAGCAGCTGTAAACAGGATGTAAAAGTGAACTTGACCATTACCAGTCCTTTTCGATTTTTTTCTTCTTCCCTTGGCTCTTTGCCTTCATTAATTTGGCTTGAACCTCTTCTTCACCCCGTTCTAAGCTCTCCAAGATACGCTCCATGTCCTCTTTCGAAATCTGACCTTCGACTTGTTGAGGCTGCTGCTGGTCTTGCTGATCTTGACCCTGATTCTGCTGGTCTTGTTGGTCCTGCTGGTCTTGTTGGTCCTGCTGGTCCTGCTGGTCTTGTTGGTCCTGCTGGTCTTGTTGGTCCTGCTGGTCTTGTTGGTCCTGCTGGTCTTGTTGGTCCTGCTGGTCCTGCT
>NZGF01000003.1 GCA_002690915.1 Crocinitomicaceae bacterium | reverse complement strand
GACATGTCATAGAAGAATTGATAAAATGTGGTAGAAAGTGGAATTTTGGGTTAGAGGCAGGAAGCAAGGCAGAATTATTAATCGCATTATCACTTGTTGAGGATCCAGATGCGCTACTAATATGTAATGGCTACAAAGATCAAAGGTATATAGAAACAGCAATTTTGGCTAGACGCCTTGGACGTCGTCCTGTTGTCGTCATAGAACAACCCGATGAAGTACAACGAATTATCGATGCAAGTAATAACCTCGAAATGGCACCTCTAATAGGAATCCGCGCAAAACTATCGTGCACTAGTACTGGGCGATGGGCTAGTTCGGTGGGTGAGAATGCAAAATTCGGATTGCCTGTTCCAGAAATACTGTCTACGATAGAAGCACTTAAAGATGCAAATCTGTTAAACGAATTACGACTACTACATTTTCATATCGGTAGCCAAATCAACGATATTGGAGTCTTAAAAGGAGCACTACAAGAAGCATCGCGTATTTATGTTGAACTTCAAAAGCTTGGTGCTCCAATGGGGTACATGGATGTTGGAGGAGGACTAGGTATCGACTATGACGGAAGCCGGACAGCAACTGCAGCATCAACAAACTATTCCCTACAAAACTACGCCAATGATGTTGTTGCAACGATTAAAGAAGAATGTGATTCACACTCAGTCGAACTACCAACACTTGTAAGCGAAAGTGGGAGAGCGCTTGCGAGCCATTTTTCAATCCTTGTCTTCAATATATTAGGAACAGGAGGTTTGCCACAAGCAAATCCAAACGAAGGAAAAGATGAGCCTCTCATTGTAAGGAATATACGCGAAACTCTAAAAGGAATTGAGGAAGAGTCAAAAATAAGCTTACCCGACATCAATAGACTTCAAGAAGCATGGAATGATGCACTAAAATTTAAGTCCGATGCATTAGATTCGTTCCGGTTAGGATATTTAAGCCTAACTGAACGTAGTATTGCAGAACAATTAACTTGGGCATGTGCAAGAGCAATTCATCAAAGACTGCCAAAAGATACAAGTCTGCCTGACGATCTTCAAGCGCTATCAACAGTACTTGCTCAATCATATTATGCAAATATGTCAGTTTTCCGGTCAGCACCAGATACTTGGGCTATTCAACAGCTATTCCCGATAATGCCGTTACAACGACTAGGGGAAAAACCAACAGAACTAGGCCATTTTGTTGATCTCACTTGCGATTCAGACGGCAAGCTCAACCGATTCATCTCAGATGGACAACAGAAATCACTACTTGAATTGCATAAACTTAAATCGAATGAGACATACCTAGTTGGAATGTTTCTTGGAGGTGCGTACCAAGAAGTGATGGGTAATCTACACAATCTATTCGGAACAACTGATGCCGTTCACATACGGATGGCTCCAGGAGGAAATTATCAAGTCGATCATGTCGTCAAAGGAGATACCAATGCAGACGTCCTAAAGACGATGGAACATGATCCTGAGCATCTTCTGGAACGTCTACGTGTCGCAAGCGAACAATCAATACGAAATCGTCAACTTGATATACAAAGTGCACAGCGTTTAATGGATCACCTAAACGCAAGTATGCGGCAAAGTACGTACTTGGCGAGTAAAAAGCCATGAATCTCGCAATTGGGCTGCTAATAACGGCTATGCTGCTGTTACTAAGACGTTTATCGCAACGCTTAAAGATATCAAAGCCACCAATACGAACCGCAATTACTGCAGCAATAGCAATCCCATTACTCGTACATACGGGTCAGCTCCAATATGTTGCATCACAATCATTAACGGCAAAAAATCTTGCGACAGCAATAACATTTCTTTGGACAATAAGTTGTATAAAACTTGTTAGCTGGGCTGTCCTAGAAGTGACGGCAGACCTTGGTTGGTGGAGACCCACTGCAAAAATACTTCGTGATCTAATTGACTTAGGAATCATCACTGCTATCACATTAGTGATTGCCCAAAGAGATTACAATATTAATTTAGTAGGGATTGCAGCTACATCTGCAGTGTTAACGGCGATCGTTGGCTTAGCAGCTCAAGAAACACTAAAAAATCTTTTTGCGGGACTCTCATTACAGCTCGAATCTCCATTTCATGAAGGAGACTGGATCGATCTAGGCAACACGAGAGGGGTTGTCTCGTCACTTCAATTGATGACAACACGTATTCGGACGATGGAAGGTGCGCTGGTTGTTGTTCCGAATAGTAGGATTGCAGCAGAAGGTGTACTGAGATTTACAGCTGGAGAAAAAGTGGGTCAGATTATAGAAGTTGGCCTTGATTACGGTTTTCCACCAAGACAAGCCATCGAGTTAATGGAATCGGTGGTGAGTCAACACAAATTAGTACTCAGCACACCCCCGCCTGAGATCATGGTTCATAGCTATGCAGAGAGCGCAGTGAGCTATGAGATTCGTATATATCAAGCTTCTGCACCAGAAATGGAAGAACTACGAAGTGATCTTCTTGAGCAAATCTGGTATGCATTACAAAGAATTGGCCAAAGTATTCCATACCCAGTCCGCGTTGATCGCACTACACCCGCGCCTGTTTTATTGCCATCAAATGCGATGGATGACGTAGTCATTGAGGATGCAATAAAAAGTATCGACCTATTTCAAAATCTAAACCATATAGAAATCAAGGAGTTAGCAAGATCTGCACGATGTGAAACGTTTGCGCCAGGCGAATTACTTATTCGCCAGGGAGAAACTGGTAAAGGATTATTTATAGTTATACAAGGCGAACTTCTCGTGAATCAGACAATGCACTCTGGGGTCAAAAAATTTCTAGGCACATTGCATGAGAAGGACGTATTTGGAGAAATGTCTCTATGTACAGGAGCATCACACAGCGCAGACATTCGCTGCACTGTGGAAAGTGTTATCGTAACGATTGAAAAGGAAGATTTACTTCCAATCATGAAAATAAAACCCCAACTTATTGAACACATGGGATCGCTGATGGCGCAAAGACAGAACAAAAATAAGCATGAGACAAACGACAATAGTCGGCTCGACTTAATCAAAGTAATGAAACAGTTTTTCGGAATACCCTGTGACTTGAGCTAAGACTACGAAATGGACATAAAAAACAATACCTGGCTAAGAAGAGCCACACCATACGGGATAGGTTCAATTTTAATGATTTTCTTTGCGATGAGTCCAATCGCGGAATCAATCAATCTATTGACATACGACCTTGTCCTCTCCACAATTCAAAAGAGAAGTACAAATAAAGAGAAAGCAAAAAGTCAGATTGTCGTTATTGGAATCAACGAAAATGATATCAATCAATTCGGCTGGCCAATGAATGATAACTATCTCTGCAAAGCAATAAAAATGCTCAGCCAGTGGGGAGCTGCATCGATATCACTCGATCTTTACCGAGATGTTGAGGTTCCACCACAAAACACTTGTCTACGAAAAACAATCAAAACAAATAAAAAATTGATTTCGATTCGTAATATCGCAGAAAATATACCCGCAATACCAGGGACCCCTGATCATCAACAAGGATTCAACGACTTAGTAGTTGACAGCGATGGTGTAATCAGAAGAGATCTTGTACATGTATCAAACCAAGAGTTATCCATACGATCATTAGCGCTACGAATATTGGAGGTTGCCAACCAAAAACCTATTCTTGATAAACAAGTTGAAGCACTTCCTTCAGAAATATGGTTGACTAAAAATGCTGGTGGCTATCTCACACTACCTGGAGCAGGTTATCAAACGATGCTGGATACAAATAATCTAGAAAATATCCGGACGAAAAGCCTAGGTGATGTTCTGAATAGATCAATCAACCCATCGGAAATCACAGGAAGAATAGTCTTAATTGGGAGCACTGCAAAATCCATCAAAGATGTATACGAAATCCCTCAAAGTCGATTTCATACTGGCGATAGTTATCTACGAATACCTGGCGTAAAGATTCATGCTTTGCGTGTGATCAACTTAACCGAACTGATCCAAAACGAAAAGGCATCAATACACGCATTGGAAAGGGAAAAGACTCAACTATTGGCCATACTCTTTTTTATTTTGGGGATAGCATTAGCAGAAATTCCAAAATCACTGAAAGTTTCTATATTGAGTATTGGGGTGACTGCAATCACCATTGGTTTAGGACTAATTCTGTTACAAGCAAAACTGAATATATGGGTAGGACTAAGTCTCCCAATCTCAGCAATAGTAGTCAGTGGTGTAGCAGGATCAGCAAGACGCGGACTCGTTAGTCAACAACATCAAAGAGTAATGCAGAAGTTGCTTGGACAGACAAGCTCGCCTGCAGTTGCTGAACAGCTTTGGGAGCGAAGAAATGAGCTCTTGCAAAACGGACGGTTTTTAGGCAAAGAGCAGTGGGTAACAATATTATTTACAGATACCTGTAATTTCACGACAGTATCAGAACAATTAACACCTTCAGACCTGATGAATTGGCTCAATAGAGGAATGAGTATTGCCGTCGATGCAGTGAATAAGAGAGATGGGATGGTGAATAAATTCACTGGTGATGGAATGCTAGCCGTATTTGGTGCTCCACTGAGTAAGGGTAGAAATCAAGACGCAAAAAATGCCATTGAAGCAGCAGCAGAAATTCAAATTAAATATAAAGAGCTCAACAGAAAATTAAAAAAAGAAAAGACACACAAAATGGGGTTGCGAATTGGAATCCATTCAGGGTTAGTACTAACTGGCTCACTGGGCAATACCCAACGCCTTGAATATGCAGTAATGGGGGATACTGTAAATTGCGCGTCTAGATTAGAAAGCCATGAAAAAAATCGCCAAAATAATCTCGTAAGAGTTCTCGTATCATCAGCTACACGAGAAAATCTAGATAGCAATGATAAAAAATATTTTTGGGAAAGCTGGGGTGCTCTGAGAGTCAAAGGCCGACGTGAAGAGCTAATTGTCTATGAACTCAAGGACAATAGATTGGAAGACGAACAGGCCAGTCATTAGATAGCAGATCTAGAATTTCAAACTTTTTGAGAACATCTAGTGTAGCAATCGAACCGCCACAAAGATTCTTCCACTCTTTCAAAGTCTTTGATACGGCATGATTTATTTCATCAGATTCGGTTGTCAGCAAAGACAAAGCCGGTGGGGAACCAGATGTAATAAAATCAAATTCTCCGGAACTACTTGAGTGACGACAGTTGAAAGATGATTCCCAGATAAAGGATTGATCTTTGTTTAGTTTCGGAGAAAATAAGACCACAGAAGCATCATTCGGTTCAAACAAATAGTCAATATTTTTTTTCTGAGATTGCTCTTCGTTACCATTACTCGCTAAAGGTCGAAAGGTAAGTTTTAAACCCGTAGGCTGAGCGGAAGGACCCTGCACCAAACCAATCAAATCCTGGCCATTCGATGAGACAGAATACTGACTTGATTTGGGTACTAGATGAATAATAAGACGAGATGCACATTCGCCGCGCGTCCCACCTCCAACGCGCCTGCCGGGGAAAGTGGAACGCAAGGATTGCGCTTGTGCAACTGGAGGTAACAGTAAAGTGAAAGCTTGAAGAAGAACAATGACAAAGAAGCCATTTGCATAAAATCGTGAAAAAAACATAAGAAGAAGAAATACTAAGGCTAGTTAAGGTGAACTACCATTCAAGCTACCAAGGAGTACCCATCAATTGGATACCAGACCAATAGAAAGGATGATTAATTCCGTTTGCAACACGTCTTTGTTGATTTTCACTCAAGCCAGTCAATAAATCAATTCCATCTGCTCCTACAACACGATTACCATCAAGGCGAACTAATCCACGAATAAAAGCTTGCCTGGTGAGCTGCATGGCCTCGGCTTTCGGGATACCTTGAGATAGATAACGGTACATCTGCACAAAGTAAGCAGACGTAACAACATCATCAACATACCAAAGGGTACCGATAGCACTTTTTGCTCCAGCCTGCAAAGCTAGACCTGCAAATCCAAGTTCACTTTCTGAATCGCCTAGAGCTGTCCGACAAGCACTGAAGACGATGAGTTCAAGAGGAACTCCCTTACGTGAACGACGAAGCTTAATGAGTTGATCAAAAGCAATTGGACCAGTACCAGAATGAATTTGTGAACGTGTAGGACCACCGGGGTCAAAATCTGCATGAGTAGCAACATGCACATTGGAGTAGATCGGATCTGATGCTTCCTCCAAAAAGGTACTAGGAGTAAAAGAATTATTTAAAAACTTTTCCTTGGGTCCTTTAATCATGATGCCATCAAGCTCTTGCGGAACCAATGGGAGCGGTGACAAACCATCAAATTGTGAGGCACCCAAAGCGAGTAACTTAGTACCAGTTAACTGATCAAGGTCTTCAAAATTAGTGAGGACGAGTGAGGGTGTTAAGGAAAATGCAAAACGGTCGCCAAAGAACTTGTCTCCATCAGAAAGGGCTGAAAAGGGAATCGCCTGTAATCCACGATCCGCCGAAATCAATAATGTTGTGATATTTTGCTGAGAAAGCAAAGGCAGGATTGGAGCAATTAGGATATCAAAAAGTTGACGAGATGGAGAGACAGAGTCAGATATATCGATAACTTCTTGGCGAGAGAGAGATGAGTACAAACGTCCGAGAAGTTGCTTAAAGCGCTGAGAATTGAGCTCAATCCTGCGGCCTAGTGGAATAGAGTCTGAACCAATTAAGGTAAAGTCGATAAATGCATTAAATTTCTTATTTGTAGTTTCGCCCGACGCAGGGGTATAGCGCAAATGCAAAACAGCAGGATTATAAGCTGAACGTTTGAATACAGGAGACGAAACTTTTAATGGTTTAACAGTTGGCAACCTTGCGTCATCAATTACAGAGGGAGCTTTACCCGAAAAACCGTCAGACAGATCACCTGCTTTAACTTTAAATGGGGTAAGCGACAGGAAGACATATACCAATAGCACAGTTAATGAGCATGAACGAAATAAGAGGTGGAACGACATAACCAGAGGAGAAGAAAGTGTGGGCATGAATATTAAGAATTCTTGGTTAATGGTCATTCAATGTAAAAAACAAAAACTAAAGAGAGCCGGATACAATCCCACGCATCCTTCGAAGCGTCGATTGTATTAAAGGAATAGACAACGACCTACGGTTGCTTAAATCAGAAAGCCTCAGAACTTTGGTGGCGATCTGAGATGAAATTACGTCTGATTCAATAAGACGAGACTCAACAAGCTTCTGAGGAATAGTAAAAACAACAATCTTTTGCTCAGCAGAAGAAGTTGCTGAATCACTAGAAGTGGATGAATTATCTTCAGAGCGTTTCGAACTAACAGATTCGTCATCATTTTGATTTGATGCATCAGATGAAGATGAATCTCGCTGCACAGAGGTCTCATTGTCCGAAATAGTAGATGCCGGAGAAGCCTCCGAATTGGTAGCACTAGCAACGACATCGACATCTTTGCTGACTACAAAAGAGTCTCCAAGAGAAATATCAATACCTTCCAGTGTCACTTGAGAGCCAATAGCAGCTTGCTGATTGATCATCGTATTCAACTCTTCCATACCAGGCTGCTCCTCAGAGATGGATGCGGTCGAAGTAAAAGAATCTGGGTTTGTCTCACTCACTTTCTCTGCTTCAAAGCTTCCCAAACCTACAAAATTATCCAAAGGCTGTATGTCAACAAGAACGATTTGTTGATCAGCAGCAGAAGGCGTTGACTCTGATGTTGCCTCTGGCTCAGGCGTTGAGGTGGGCTCTGGTTCTGGCTCTGGCGTTGG
>NZGF01000002.1 GCA_002690915.1 Crocinitomicaceae bacterium | reverse complement strand
AACTGATTATCGAACCAACCGAGAACAAAAAACCCCGCCAATTGGCGGGGTTTTTTGTTCTCGGTTGGTTCGATAATCAGTTGTCGCCCAATATCAGAGGTAGGCCGTCTTTCGCAGAGCCAATGACCACCACCTTGGTGTTTTGACTGTTGGCTAATGCGGAAGTCGCCTCGATGCCTTTCCACTTTAGCAACTCCTGGCTGATGCCTCGGGACACGATTTCTTGGTAGTCCCGGATGCCTTCGGCCTCGATGCGCATACGCTCTGCTTCTTTTGAGGCTTTGTCCAGACGGAATTCGTATTCCAATGATTCCTGCTCCTGCTGCAGTTTGCGTTCGATGGCTTCTTCCAATTTGCGGGGCAGGCGGATATTGCGAATCAAGACATCGTTCAGTTGCAGGTAGTTTTCGCTTAGCTTTTCACGCATACGCTCATCGATTTCCGATTGGATTTCGTCGCGGCGTGTGGTGTTGAATTCTTCCGGCAGGTATTTGGCAATGACTTCGCGCGCTACTGAACGCATGGCTGGTACGACCACCTTTACTTCATAGTTCTTGCCGCGTTCGATTTCCAAGAGCCCGAGCTGACTCAAGTTTGGCTGGTAGAACACGGTCATGTCCATTTCAATCTTTAGGAGGTTGGAGCTGAGTACTTCCAGTTTTTCCATGCGCTCCTTTTGTCGAATCTCGTATTCGTACACCTTGTTCCATGGAGCTTTGAAATGGAAGCCGGATTTCATCGGTTTTTCTTGAGGATCGATACCGGTTCCGAAGGTGTGAAAGAGTAGACCGGCATGGCCCGAGGATATGGTGACTGTAAGGGATCCCCACAAAATTAGAATGGGGCCAAAGACCAGTGTCAGGATGAGCAGACGTCGGGTCAGTTTAGGGTTTGGTTGTTGTGCCATGGTCTAAAATTACGTAAGCCCTGTTGAGTGCCCTAGACAAAGCGCGTTAATATCCAAGGTTCCTCCTCCGAATGATCCATTCAACGGTAAGCAGTGCCAGCGCCAGCATTAACCAAAACATCCAATCGATGGCGTCCCGTAGCTGGGTTTGCTCATGGCGAATGGCAGAAGGAATGCCTGAAGCTTCCATGGCTGCTCCTGGTGCCTCCGGCGCCGTATCATTCCAATAACCAATCATAGAACCCCCAGTGGCCTCTGACACTTGGGCAAGAACATCAAGGTTCGCCGCGGCGTGGGTGCGTTCGATTTGCGAATCCTCAACGACGACCAGTCCGTCGTCATCGAAGGCGGTGCCGCCCAATGTGCTTAACGCTTCCCACTTATAGGTGCCGGCTGACATACGTCCGAAGTCTGCTGTAAAGCCACGCGTCGCCGGTAACATGGTACGGGTGAAGACCTGGCCTTCTTCGTCTGTGAGCTTGAGCTCGATGGTGGCATCGCGCATGGGAGTCCAAGCCGCGTCAAACGCCTGACCTGAAAACTGCATGCGTTGGTCAGCGCCGATTCGTCTCTCGGTTTGGACAATCAAGCGCTTCCGCAGGTCTTCGGCGGCTAAGTACTGAATCTGCCGTTGAATGAAGGTGTCGAACAGCACATGGCTCTGGGTTAGGGCGAAATTGCGCATTCGCCAGCGCCAAAGCCCTTCTCCGATGCTTAGGATTTGCTTGGATCCGCTGGAGGATCCGCGTAACCCCCAAAACGCATCGTTGGTTTCGACGTCGCCAAATTGACGATTAGCGATGGTAGACCATGCTGGGGACCAGTTTATCTGCTCGAAAGGCCCAAGAATGGGGGGCCATTGTTGAAGGCCTTCGGCCAAGCCTTCCGGCCACTCAAGTGCTGCGAATGTCGGGTTCAACCTGGCTTGGTGGGTCTGGGTTAAGTCACCGGAAGCGGTCATTTGGACGCCGAGATTGTTGTCACGCTGGAGCGCTTCCCATGTGGATTCGTCAGCAGCCATCCACCACACGGGCAGGTCGTTCATGCTGAGGAGCTTGGTCCATTGCATACCGCCCCATCGTTTTCCGAGGAGGTTGTGAGCGATGACCACATCGGCTTCATTTAAGACATCAGTTACTTGGTTGGCATTGCGCAGGGACGCTACGTCGAAGATTTGGATTTCATAGGATTCAAGCGATTCAAGTGCCATGCGTATTGCGCCAAGGTCAGGATGGGCCACCGCGCCGATGCAGGCTATGATGCGTCGGCTTTCGAGAACGTCAATGTATACTGCTCGCCGGTTGTTGGTTGTGTCATACTCATCTTCGCTCGAGGTCACTTGCACGATGTACTTCTGCAGTCCAGTAGCTTCAGCAGTGAGCATGAATTCTAATTTTGCACGCTCCGAGGCTCCGACGGTTTGCCAGGATTCACTTGCAATGACTTTGCCGTTGTGAATGATTTCAATTTTTCCGGTACGGCCGTCCATGCCTTGGGACTCGACGAACGCTTGGACCGGAAAGACGTTGCCGAGGTAGGCCACGGCGTTGTTGTTGATGGAGTGAATCCAACGGTCGCGCACGGCTGATGTATCGCCCAATCCAATGGTCCATACCGGAAGATTGGGCCATTGCACGCCGTAAACGGGTGAGGCGCCGCGGTTGATCAATCCATCGGATGCCATCACGATTCCTGCCACGTTTCGGTTTTCGATACGCGGAGAGAGTGTGCGGACGGCTTTACTCAGGTTAGTCTGTACGCCCTCCCAGTGAAAACCAGAATCTATGCTCGTGAGAGGTCGGAGTTCTCCGTCAAAGCCATAGCATTCTACTTCCATGCCTCGGTTGCTGAGGTCTTCAACGAGTGCACGAGACCAGGCGTTGATGTCATCAGCAGTGCTGTCCGCTGTCCGCGCTAGAACGGAGGTGCTTTCGTCAACTAGGACAATGGCCACCGGTTTCTCTTCATCGTATTGAGTCGAACGGATGAGGGGTTCGAGAAGGAGAAAGCCGATGATGCCGAGGACGCCAAAACGCATTAGCCCCATTGCCCAGCGTCCCCATGCCGGCAGTCCTTGGCCGGTTGAGCGCTTTTTTATGGCGGTGTTCCAGCCATAAAGGCCGAGTGCGATGGCTCCGGCCATGCACACTGCAGCAGCCCATTGCCAGGCTTCGGCTTCAATGATCCAATCCCTGGGGATTTCAATTTGGAAGGGCATGGACAATAGGAGTGCGTTTATGCCGTGATCATGCCGCCGTCAATGCAAATGGTTTGGCCCGTGATGTACGAGCTCATATCACTTGCGAGGAAGGTGCAAAGTTGAGCGACGTCTTCGGGCTGACCACCACGCCGAAGTGGGATGGCATCTCTCCAACCTTGCACCGTCGCTTCGTCCAATGCGGCGGTCATTTCAGTTTCAATGAAACCGGGAGCGATGGCATTGCACCGGATGTTGCGGGAGCCCAATTCGAGCGCAACGGATTTTGTAAAACCCAAAATGCCAGCTTTGGACGCCGCATAATTCGCCTGGCCCGCATTTCCCTGCACTCCAACCACAGAGCTGACGTTGATGATGCTACCGGCACGAGCCTTGAGCATCGTGCGCATGACGGCTTTGGTCAGCGCGAAGCACGATTTGAGGTTCACGCTGATGACGCGGTCCCATTGTTCCTCATTCATACGCATCAACAAGGTATCGTCGGTAATTCCGGCGTTGTTGACGACAATGTCTACGGTGCCAAATGCCTCCACGACTTCTTTCACCAAGGACTCGGCTTGGTCCATTTCCGCAGCATCAGATTTAAAACCGCGAACGGTACCTCCGTTGGAGGTGAGCTCAGTCTCCAGTGCCAGGGCTTTCTCTTTCGACGAACGGTACGTGAAGGCGACCATTGCGCCTTGGCTGACAAATTCTTTAGCGATGGCTTTTCCAATTCCACGGGATGCGCCTGTGATGATCGCAACTTTTCCTTCTAGTAACATGGGATAAGATTAGGATGTCGGTGCGTCGAGCAGATCAGCTGCCTCAGCGATAAGTTCAGCGATGTCTTTGACGACGACATTGGATTCTTGTTCTGCGTTTTTGACACCGTCCGTCATCATGGTGTTGCAAAAAGGGCAACCGGTTGCGATAACTTCGGGTTCGGTCTCAAGGGCCTGGTCGGTGCGCGCGTGGTTCACTTCACGGTCTCCCGATTCGGCCTCCTTGAACATTTGCGCTCCGCCCGCTCCACAGCACATGGCATTTTGCTTGCAGCGGCGCATTTCGAGCAATTCGGCATCGAGCTTTGCGATAACTTCACGGGGTGCGAGGTATTCACCGTTTGAACGCCCGAGGTAACACGGGTCATGGAAGGTAATGCGACGGCCTTTGAACGGGCTGTTGTCGCTCATGCGCAATTTGCCTGTTTCGATCAGCTCGCGGATGAATTGCGTGTGGTGGAGTACCTCATAAGTTCCACCCAATTCGGGGTACTCATTTTTGAGGACATTGAAGCAGTGGGGGCAACCCGTTATGATGCGTTTGATGCCGTAACCGTTTAAGGTGGCTATGTTTTGGGCCGCTTGCATCTGGTACAGAAACTCATTGCCTGCGCGCTTGGCCGGGTCACCGGTGCAGGATTCCTCTTGACCGAGGACTGCAAACGACGTCTCTGATGCATCCAGTATGCGAGCGATGGCTTTGGTAATGCGTTTGGCGCGGTCATCAAAACTTCCAGCACATCCCACCCAGAAGAGCACCTCGGGTGATTGTCCTGCTGCCGTCATTTCGGCCATGGTGGGGATGTGGAATGAACTCATGTTTAAACTTCTTGGGTCCAATCGCCGCGGCTCCCGGGAGAGAAAGCCCATGGAGCCCCGTTGTTTTCGATGTTATTGAACATGGACGTGATGGACTCAGGGGATTTGCTGTCCTCCATGATGAGGCTGCGGCGCATATCCAATATGATACCCATTGGGGAGATGTTGATGGGGCAGGCTTCGACACAAGCTTGGCAGCTGGTGCATGCCCACAACTCTTCTTCGGTGATCCAATCGCCCAAAAGGCTTTTTCCATCAGGTTCCCATTTTCCGCCATTGGCTTCGCGCTGTTGGCCAATTTCTTCTATTCGGTCGCGGGTGGACATCATGATTTTCCGAGGGCTGAGCAATTTGCCGGTGTGGTTCGCTGGGCATTCGGATGTGCACCGTCCGCATTCCGTGCACGTGTAGGCCTCGAGCAATTGCTTCCACGTCAAATTTGTCGCGTCTTTCACGCCGAACCGAGCAGGTGGCTCGTCGGACGGATCGGCCGCTGCAAACGGATCGGCACTGGGGTCCATCATGAGGTCAACCTCTTTCTTGACGGCGGCCATGTTGTCCATTTGGCCGGAAGGATTGAGATTCGAGTAGTAGGTGTTGGGGAAGGCGAGAATGATGTGAAAATGCTTTGAGTACGGCACGTAAACCAAGAAAGCAAGCACCCCGGCAATGTGAAACCACCACATGCCACGTTCCACCGCCACCACGCCTGCATCTGTCAAACCCGCGTATATCGGCACCAAAAATGAACTCACAGGGAATGAACCTGCGGCAACGTAGTGCTCGAGCCCGCGCGATTGCGCGATGGCATCCGCCGCGTTCATGCTTAAAAAGGCGAACATGAGCAGTACCTCTACCACCAAGATGATATTGGCATCGAGGGATGGCCATCCTTTCAAGTCTTTCGAAGCGAGTCGGGCAATGGCCATGCCGTTGCGGCGAACAAAAAACACAATGCACGCGAGAATGACTCCCGCAGCCAACCACTCAAACGATGCAATGAGGAAATCGTAAAGCGGACCGAGGAAAGCGAATACGCGGTGCGTTCCGATTAAGCCATCAATAAGGATTTCTAGCACCTCGATGTTAATGATGACAAACCCTGCATAAATCAGGATGTGCATGGCCCCTGCGACGGGACGTGTCGTCATCTTACCTTGTCCAAGTGCCACCCGCGCCATCGTGGCCCATCTTTCGGCGGCTCGATCTGAACCATCCCAATTCTGACCTGATTTGATGTTTCGACGAATGACGCCGATGCGACGAGTGAAAAAGAAGATGCCCGTTGATAGGAGCAAAAAGAAGAGAAGCTGACTGATCATGTTGCCGGGATTTATTGTTCTTCAGCTGATCGCTTTTCTATTTCTTGGTCTATAATCTTTCGAAGCTTGCGCAACTCCTTTTTGGACAATGCTTTTTCTTGCTTTTTGCCGAAAACGGAGACTTGCACGTACCGCCCGGGATTAAGATATAGGTCGTTGATGAGGTATTGTAACTCTTGGTTCGTCTCTATCAGCCCGCTGTGTAAGGAGTCGCTGTTGACCAATTGCCCCAAAGAGCCTTGTCCATTGTTGATTTTTCGGGTGATTTCGTCCACATGGGTGAGCGCTGAGTTGGCGCGCTGAATGGTCTCGGAAAAATTTGCCGCAGCCAGCGAGTCCGAGATATCCGAAAAATTTTCCATCACATTGGCGAGGTCATCGTTGTGATTCCTGAGGTTGTCCGTAATCTGATCCACATTGGAAAAAATACTTTTCAGCGTGGAGCGATTCTCCGCCACCATGGCATCCAATTTCAGCGATGTTTTCTCGAGGCTTTCTACCGTGCGCTGAATGCTTTCAAACGCAGTTGGCAGTCCCAATGTTGCATCTGCTTCGAAAACGGCCTTGAGGTTTTCAAGGATATCATCGACGCCATCAATCAGTTGATCCGTTTTGTTCTTGAGCGGAATCAATTCGATGCGAACAGCATCGGCCAAACCCATTTCCAGGTCGCTCAGTAGCGTATCACCTGGTTGAGCGTCGATATCGCTTGTGCCGGCGATGAGGTCAACCGCCTTGGTGCCAAAGAGGTCACTCGAGATGATTTTGGCCTTGGCATCTTTGGTGAGTTTCAAAGCGGACTCTTCGATGTCAAAGCCCACGACGAGTGAACCGTCACCTGAGGAGGCGAATTCAACTTGTGTGACCTGACCTACCTTGAATCCGTTGACCAGGACGGGGTTGGAAACCGCAAGTCCGTCGATTTTATCGTAGTGGGCGAAGTAAGTGCTCGAAGGTGAGAATGGATTGAATCCCTTCAGGTAATTCACGCCCAGCACCAACAAGATCAGCCCTGCGATGACCAATGCCCCGATCCTGAATTCTTTGGAAACTCCTGTCACGTGAATTAATTTTTGCCGAGGGGTTTGACTCCTTGCTCTTCCCACGTTGTGCCCTCGAACTTGACGACAAACGCATCCGGAAATCCTTGGTTTTGGATTTTGGACTTTTGAAGACTGGCTTCTACCGAAGAATCAAACGAACCCACTGCATATTTATAAAGACCGTTACGAATATACTCAACCATCGGTCCTACATTGGCAAGCCGTGTATCGTCTGTGGATAAGGGGTCCTGAGACGCCATAATTTGGATGCGGTAAATCGGTGAGGTTAGCGGGGTGTTAGCGTTTGGTGTTTCCGATATGGGTGGGACCTCTTCCTCAGGCGCAGGTTGCTGCTCAGGTGTTGATTTTGGAGTCGATGGACCAGGATGGTGTTTTTCTTTGTATGTGCGGAATGCCCGCATAATCCCACTGGCCATCAGTTCTTTACCGTTTTGAGAGTTGAGGAAATCTTCTTCCTCGGGATTGGTTAGGAAGCCCAGCTCCACTAAAACGGAGGGCATATTCGTAAAACTAATGACGTAGTAGCCTGCCTGCTTTACTCCACGGTCCTTGCGTCCGACGCGGTCGGCGAATTGGTTTTGAATCAGGCTTCCGAGTTCAAGGCTTTGGTTGAGGTAGACCGACTGCTTCAGCGCCAACGCGATGTATGTGTCCGGATTATCAGGGTTAAATCCGGCGTAACGCGTCTCGTAGTCGTCCTCTTGGTAGATGGAAGCATTTTCCTTCATCGCCACCCGCAGGCTTTCCTCGGATTTGTGCATGCCCATTACGAATGTGCTCGAGCCCCGGGCTTGAGGGTTTTCAAAGGCGTCACAGTGGATGCTGATGAACAGATCGGCCTGGGTTTCGTTGGCGATTGCTACCCGTTTCTTCAGTGAGGGAAATTCATCCCTGTCGCGTGTCATGACAATTTTCACATCGGGAAACCGTTCACTGATGTACTTGCTAAGCAGCAATGCCACATCGAGTGTCACCTCCTTTTCCGTCGTACGGTACCGCTTTGTACCCAGGTTGCCGGGGTCTGCCCCTCCGTGACCAGCGTCGATCACCACAACCATGCTCGGCGGTACCGGAGCGAATGAAACTGAAAGGAGAATGATAGCAGCCATGCCGCATAGCACCTTTCGTTTCGTTAGTTTTGACAGCCGTTTCATGGGTAAGCTCAAATCTAAAACGTGGTCCACGGTCCGCATCGTCTGCCGGAAGGGTATTTTCCGTGCCATTTTGTGGATAAGCCTGCCTGCGGTTGGTCATGCCCAGGAAGCCGTTGCGGATACAGTTGAAGCGCCGGCGGAAGAGGCTTTTGAAGTGGTCTGGGGCGCTTCCGATTCCACACAAATAAATGCGGCGGATTCGGAAGTTGAATTGTACGGTTCCGCTTTCGTCGCCTTGGATGACATTCGCCTCGAAGCAGATCGTATCGTCTACTCACAAGCGACAAACCAGGCATGTGCCTATGGTCGAAGGGATTCGAGTGGTGCTTGGATCGGGCGGCCTTTGCTAACTCAGGGCGGGCAGACATTTGAACAGGACGAATTGTGCTTCGACATGAAGTCCCGTCGTGGGTTGAGCCGGCAAGCGGTTACCGTCCAAGGCGAGGCGATTTTTCACGCATCAGTCGCCAAGCGCCAGGCCAACGAACGGATTCACGTGGCCAATGCGAAATTCACCACGTGCGATGCGGATAATCCCCATTTTCATTTCCACTTAAGGCGCGCTGTGATGATACCCGGCGAAAAGGTGGTTTCCGGTCCGTTCTATTTGAAATTTCGGAAGATTCCGACTCCGCTTGCGTTGCCCTTTGGTTGGTTTCCAACGCCGCCAGAGAAACGAAGCCACGGTCTCTTGATGCCCGGTTACGGCGACGGGGGTAATTTGGGTTTTT
>NZGF01000001.1 GCA_002690915.1 Crocinitomicaceae bacterium | reverse complement strand
GGCCAGTGCAGTGAGGACGGTTCATGTGAGATGATAGCGCCCGTACCGGTCACCTTTAAGGTTGATATGAGCGAGCAATTGGTGGTGACTGGAGTGACCATATTCGGCGGTTCCATCAACGGATGGGACAACACAGCGACGGCATTGGCTGATGACGATGGTGACGGCATCTACGAAGTCACCTTGGATTTGTTGCCCGGCGGCCACGAATACAAGTTTGTAAACAGTGGTGTTGAGGAAGTTTTCGATCCCATCGTTCACGGCGAGTGCACAGTCACGACGGCCGATTCGGTGTTCACGAACCGCTACTTGTTCATTGATGAAGAAGCATCCGTCGAGACCATTGCTTACTGTTTTAACTCTTGTGATGTTTGCACGCCTAATACCGTCATGGAATTGGGTGGAATGGACTTTGAACTGATTCCCTCCATCACGAATGGTACTCTTGAATTGCGGATGCAAGGCACCAACAATGCGCCATGCGAACTTAGCATTGTGTCCTTCAATGGTGCCCTAGTCAAGCGCATCCTGTTGCCTGCGAATACACCTGTTTGGAATCTCGATATGAATTCTGAAGCAGCTGGCGTGTACTTCGTTCAGTTAAACATGAATGGTATCGTTGCGACTGAAAAATTGGTGAAAGTCCAGTAATTGTTTGGCTCCACTAATACGACGCTAGCGCAGCTAGCAAGAACTGAATTTTGATGAAAAAACTGCTCTTAGCATTTGGATTCATCGGTGCCATCCTGGCGACCTCCTTCTCTCAGGGAAGGATGGTCTCTGGGACGGTTACCGCCGCTGAAGATGGCCTCGGGTTGCCCGGGGTCACGGTGGTCGAGAAGGGGACGCAAAACGCGACCTTTTCTGATATCGATGGAAACTTTACCCTGCCCGTCTCGGGCGATCCCGTTACGCTGATCTTCTCTTTCATAGGTTACAGAAACAAGGAAGTGAATGCAGCCTCTAATGAATCGGTAAACGTCCAACTGGACGCGGACATTGCCGGATTAGAAGAGGTTATCGTAGTCGGTTATGGCAACCAAAAGCGAAGCAAGATTTCCGGAGCGGTCGGCACCATCGACACCAAGGAAATCACTTCGTTACCCGTTATGCGAACCGAGCAGGCTCTGCAAGGGCGAGCAGCTGGGGTTCAGGTAACGCAGAATTCAGGACAACCTGGATCCACGCAGTCGATTCGCATCCGTGGAACGGGTTCTTTGAACAACGCTGAACCATTGTATGTCATTGACGGAATCCCGAGTGGCGGAATTGATTATTTGAACCCTGCGGATATCGAATCCATCTCCATCCTTAAGGATGCTGCCTCTGCGGCCATCTACGGTGCCCGTGGAGGAAACGGTGTGGTCTTGATTACGACCAAAACCGGCAGCAAAGGGCAGAAACCACAAATCACCTACGAGAGCTACTACGGCGTCCAGGAGCCCTGGAAGTCCATGGCTCTCTTGAATGCAGAGGAGTACGCCATTCTCATGAACGAAAGCCGTTCCGCTGCGGGACTCGCGCCTCTAGAGGCACTGAGCAATCCTTCAGTACTCGGCGAAGGCTTCGATTGGCAGGATGAAATCTTCCAGCGAGCGCCCATGATGAACCATTCGTTCAGCTTCACAAAGGGCACGAAGACTTCGTCAACAGCCGTTGGCGGAAGCTACTTCACGCAAGACGGCATCATCGGCGGTGAGAAGGGACGCTTCGAGCGCTACACGTTTCGCATCAACACCCGCCAGGATGGAGGTGAGCGCTTCCGCATGGGGCAAAATGTGAACTTCACGCACTTGAACCGTTCCGCCCTTGCTGAAAACAACGAGTTCGCGACCCCGGTCGGACGCGCACTCAACATGGATCCTATCACCATGGCACAGCGCCCGGATGGATCTTACGCATACAGTGAATTCATCGATTCGGATATCGCCAACCCGGCAAACCAAATCGCATTGAACAACGATTTTTGGACCACCAATCGATTTGTCGGTTCCACGTTTGCGGAATTCGACATCCTCTCGAACTTGAAGTTCCGTTCAACCATGTCGGTTGACTTGTCATTGGGGTCTCAACGTATTTTTTATCCCTCCTACGACCTGGGCATTGGGCCGAACGATCCCAACCGTCCCGCGTATGAATTCCGAGAGGTCAACTCGCTGGTGCTCGGCGAGAACAAGTGGAGTAACTGGCAGTGGGAGAATACGGTGAATTACGAGAAGGAGTTGAAGAACGGAGATGACCTTCAAGTCATCGCTGGATACTCCGCACTGAATAACATGAACTCAAACTTTTACGGTTCGAGGGACAGCTTGGCTTCCAATGACGTCCTGTTCGCTTACCTGAGTAACAGCATGAACAATGCTGAACAGGCGCCTACCGCTAATGGCGGTATTTCGGAGTCTTCGTTCATTGGCCAGTTTGTTCGGGTCAACTACAGCTTAGGCGAAGCGTGGTCCTTGGCCGGCACGGTGCGCCGCGACGGTTCATCCCGATTCGGTAAAAACAACCGGTACGGCATCTTCCCCTCATTATCCGCCGCGTACAATATGACCGAGCTGCCTTGGGTGGCCGAGAAGGACTGGATTGACTTCTTGAAGCTTCGCGCCAGTTGGGGACAGAATGGAAACGCGGATGGCATCGGCAATTTCGATTATACCTCGCTTATCTACAACGGCTTAAACTACACCTTCGGCAGCGAACAAGTCCAGGTGAACGGCGCAGGCCCCATCAATACGTCAAATCCCGATTTAAAGTGGGAGACGGTCGAGCAGACCAACATTGGTGTGGACGCTGACCTGTACAAAGGCAAGTTGAACATCGTTGCTGACTACTTCGTGAAGAACACGAACGACATGTTGGCGGTCGTGCCGCTTCCTGGCGTGGTCGGCTTCTTGCCGTCAGCGACCAACGTAGCCTCTGCGCGCAATTCAGGTTTTGAATTCATGGTCAATCACCGCAACCAGAAAGGTTTGGTGGAATACGAAGTGGGAGGTAACATCTCCTTCATCCGTAATGAAGTTACCGATTTGGGTGAGGGTGGTCAGCCCATCAGCACCGGCTCGGTCTTCGGCATTGGTGATTTGGTCGCTTACACTGAAATCGGGATGCCAATAGCGTACTTCTACGGTTACGAAACCGCTGGAATTTTCCAGACGGATGAAGAAGCTGCGGCATATGGAAGCGTAATTGATGGGGAATTTGTGCGAGCCCTGCCAAACGCGCAAGCTGGCGACGTGATTTTCGTAGATCAGAACGGCGACGGCGCCATCGATGCCGATGATAAAACCATGATCGGCAATCCCCATCCGGATTTCAGCTACGGTTTCAACGCTTCGATGAACTACAAGGCGTTCGACTTCAGCTTGTTCTTGCAGGGAACCCACGGCAACGACGTGTTGAATGGGGTGTTCCGTTACGATTTGAATACTACGAACCTTCCCGTCGCAGCCTTGGAGCGTTGGACCGGAGAGGGCACCAGCGATTTGTACCCGCGCATTTCACACAGCGATCCGAATCAGAACAACCGCATCTCCGACCGATTTGTCGAGGACGGATCGTTCTTGCGCATCAAGAATGTGCAGGTGGGTTACACCTTGCCAGAGAGCTTGATGCAACGTTTGCAGATTGGCAAGTGTCGTGTATATGTGGCAGCAAGCAATCTATTCACCTTCACGAGCTACTCGGGCCTCGACCCGGAGATTGGCACGCGGGGTACCCTGGAGATTGGCATCGACCGTGGATTCTACCCGGCGGCGCGAACCTTCATGGCCGGTGTTAACGTCAACTTCTAATGCGCTTACCCATGAAACAACAGAAAACACTCTATTTGACTGGATTCCTCGCTGTCTCTCTGGTAGCGTGCAAACAGGAATTCCTGGACATCACTCCATTGGTGGGCTCCACCGAGGCGAACTACTACCTCACACCTGAGGATGCTGAGGCAGCGACCATCGCCTGCTACAATAACCTCCAGCAGGAGGTCACCAACCTTCAAGGAAGCGCCCAATTGGCGGCCCACTTCCGCTGGTACTTCGGAGACATCTGCTCCGATGATTCTTTCAAAGGAGGTTCGGGTGAAGGTGACGAGCCTGACTTGTTTTTGTTCGAAAACTTCCAGGGCAATTCGTCGAGCCGCATTTTGCTTGGTGAATGGCAAGTGGCGTACCGTGGCATTGCTTACTGCAACCTGGCGTTGAACAACGTTCCCAACATCGAAATGGATCCTACAGAACGCGCGCGCTACCTCGGTGAGGCGGCGTTCATTCGGGCGTACTGGTACTTCAACTTAGTGACTGTATTCGGCGATGTTCCGCTCATTTTAAACAACCTCTCACCGAGCGAGTACCAGCAGGGCCGCACGCCTCAAGCGGAGGTGTGGGATCAAATCGTTGCGGACCTCACATCTGCACGGGAGGCCTTGCCCAAGCGCAGTGCCATATCCTTATCGGAGGTTGGACGCGCAACTTGGGGTGCAGCAACGGCCTTGTTAGCCAAAGCGCATGCCTACCAAGGTGAATGGCAGCCCTGTCATGATTTGTGCATGGAGATCATTCAGTCCCAAGAGTACTTCCCTGATCCCGACTATGCGAACATCTTCACGGAGTCGGGCGAAAACGGTCCAGGTTCCATCTGGGAAATTCAATACATGAATGCATCCGGCGGAAACTGGGGAAACCAATTGGAAGGAACCTTCACTAACGTTTTCCAGCGTGCACGTGGCCAATTTGGTGGGTATGGCTTTAACATCCCGACGCAAGATTTTGTTGATGAATTCGAAGACGGCGATCCGCGTTTGAGCGCAACCTTGTTCCAAGAGGGCGACCAGATGGGCGACCGTGGTACATTCACATTGGAATCTACGGGAATGCCGCACATGTACTACCCGAAAAAGTACTTCATCAATGCATCGGACGAGGCGCCCTTCGGCGACCCCATTCCGAACGGGTATTCAAACGACCGTGTCATCCGTTACGCAGATGTACTGCTCTTTGGCGCGGAGTCTGCGTACCACACCGGCAATGAAGCCTTGGCGCGCCAGTTGACGAACATTGTACGCGCTCGTGCACGTAACAACAACAGTTCGATTTTGCCCAACCTGGAATCAGAATCAGGGCAGGCGTTGCTCGACGCCATTCTGCACGAACGCCGTGTCGAATTGGGCTTCGAAGGTCACCGCTTCTTCGATCTTGTGCGTCAGGGACGTGCTGCAGAGGAGCTTGCTGAATTTGGGTTCACTGCAGGTGTGAACGAAGTGTTCCCCATTCCCGAAGTTGAAATCACCCTGAGCGGTGGTTTGATTACCCAAAACAACGGATACTGATATGAAAAATCACATTGCATTTGCCGCCATGGCCCTGGGCGTGGTGATTTACAGTTTGCAAGGCTGCAAGCCATACGAAGAGGAGGGCATCGCCTTGCCTGGAGCGCCTGTGGCCTCTATTTCATGGTCCTTCATCGATGCCGTTGACTCGCTCGGTCTGGTAGTTGGGACAGATTCCAACCGTGTTGAACTGAGCGCAGTGGACGTCGAAGGTTCATTCCTTCAACTGTGGGACTTTGGGAACGGACAAACTTCGGACAAGCAATTGGATACCGCGTACTACCCGGTAGAAGGAAGCTATGAAGTTTCTTACTCGGTGCATACCGCTGGCGGCATGGGCTTGGCCACGGATGTCATCAACATTGAACAAACGCTAGAACTACCTTGTGAGGGCACGCTGGCCTTGCTTACCGGTTGCGACAGCCAGAAAACGTGGAAGCTCTCCAATGAAGCGGGTGCCATTTCTGTGGGGCCGGCTCCATATTCCACTGAATGGTATACATCCCCGGCCGACGGCCACACCGAATGGCAGACAGACGACCGCTACCAGTTTACCGAAGATGGTGTCTATCTGTACAACAACAACGGAAGCACGATGAATCCGTTCGACGGCTACGTGGAAACGGAAATGGCCATCGATCCAACTACCTATCAATTGGTGGAAGGTGCTGGAACTTCTGGCGAAGACCAAATTACCCTTGGCGCATTTTCGGAAACCTTGTGCGGCTTCATGGGCGTGTGGGATTCGGGTCCGTTCTACGACGTTTTGGAAATCACAGAAGACCGCTTGGTCTTGCATGGTCCCATTCAGACCGGTGATTGTCAGCAAGACGAAGGATGGTTTACCCTCACCTTTGTAGTGGATTGATCATGCAAAAATTCAGTGGACTTTTGGCGTTGGCTTGTGCAGTGGGATTGAGCTCATGCGAAGGATGCGGTGATCCCGAGCCTTCTGTGAATTCGGAAATTCGCTGGGCGAACGACGTTACGGTGTTTGAAACAGCAGACATCAATGAGGTGACGCTCACCATAACGTTGGGCCAAGTGAATACGGAGCAGGTCACCGTCGATTACGCTACCGTCGGGGGAACTGCCACACCGGGAGAAGACTTCGTCGCAGCCTCTGGAACCGTGACATTCCAGCCGGGAGAATTCAGCAAAGAGATTTCGATTGAAATCATTTCTGATGAATACTTGGAGCCGGATGAAATCTTCACGGTGGAGCTGAGCAATCCGGTGAACGGATACATCAAGATTGGAGCGCCTGCTGCGAGTGTTGGAATCCGCAACGACGACACGACTATCTACCTCTCCGATGAAGGGTACGAGGCTTCCGATTCGTACGAGGGGATGTCCTTGGTATGGGCGGACGAATTCCAAGGCAAAGCCATCGACCTGAACAATTGGACGTATGACCTTGGCAACGGAGACTGGGGATGGGGTAACAATGAGCTCCAGACTTACACCAACAGCAGCAACAACAGCTTCGTCACCGACGGTAAGTTGTTCATTGTCGCCGAGAAGGTGGGGGAGAGCGCCTACACATCTGCGCGCCTGAAGTCACTGGACTTGCAGGAGTTCCAATACGGTCGCATTGATGTCCGTGCCATCTTGCCGAGGGGACAAGGCATCTGGCCGGCGATCTGGATGCTCGGAGCCAACTATCCCGACGTCGGATGGCCCGCTTGTGGCGAAATCGACATCATGGAATTGCTCGGGCATTTGCCGGGTACGGTTCACGGAACGGCGCACTGGGGCATGGATTGGCCCAATTGGACCCACCAAGGCTTGTCCACAAGCATCTACCCCGAGTACTTCGACGAGGAGTTTCATGTGTTCTCCATCGACTGGACTGAAGACAACATCGACTTCATTTTGGATGATGAGGTTTTCTTCAACATTAACCCCAACATGATGAACGGCCAGCCGTACCCTTTCAACGACCCGTTCTTTTTCATTTTGAATGTGGCTGTGGGAGGAAACTGGCCGGGTAATCCGGATGAGACCACTACGTTCCCGGTCTTCATGGCCGTGGACTACGTACGCGTTTACCAATAACCTGAACGACACCCAACGAAAAAGGGGAGCCGCGAAGCTCCCCTTTTTTATGTCGACTCCTTTCGACTCAGTCGATCAAGGCGTTGAGCGTAGCGGAGGGCCGCATGATGGCCTCAGCTTTTGCGTCGTCTATACGGTAGTATCCACCTGTATCGGCTGGAGCACCTTGCACAGCAATGAGTTCATCAACGATGGTGGATTCGGCAGCCCGCATCGAGGAAGCCAATGCAGCAAAAGCATCACGCAGTGCGGGGCTTTCTTGTTGCGTCGCTAGGGCTTCGGCCCAGAACATCGCCAGGTAAAAGTGCGAACCGCGGTTGTCGATGCCGCCCAAGCGCCTCGTCGGGCTCTTGTCCTCGTCGAGGAATCGACCGGTCGCATCATCGAGGCATGCCCCTAGAACGCGTGCCTCTTCGTTGCCGGTTTGGTCCGCATAGTGATCAAGGGACACAGCCAAAGCTAGGAATTCGCCCAAGCTGTCCCAGCGGAGGTAGTTCTTCTCCTGTAGTTGCTGCACGTGCTTTGGCGCTGAACCTCCGGCACCGGTTTCAAACAGGCCGCCTCCGTTCATCAACGGTACGATGGAGAGCATCTTCGCCGAGGTGCCCACCTCGAGGATGGGGAAGAGGTCGGTCAAGTAATCCCGGAGGACGTTGCCCGTCACAGAGATGGTGTCCTGACCTTTTACGATGCGCTCTAACGAATACGTGGTAGCGTCGACCGGCGCCAAGATTTCGATGGTGAGTCCATCGGTGTCGTGGTGCGGGAGGTAAGCCTTGACCTTCTTGATGAGTTCCGCATCGTGTGCGCGGTTTTCATCGAGCCAGAAGACGGCGGGATTGCCGGTGACACGGGCCCGCTTCACTCCCAACTTGACCCAGTCCTGGATGGGTGCATCCTTCACTTGGCACATACGGAAGATGTCGCCCGCCTTACCCGGTTGTTCAATCAACGCCTCGCCGGATGCGGTTTCCACCACAATCGATCCGTCGCCAGGAAATTCAAACGTCTTATCATGCGAGCCGTACTCTTCGGCCTTTTGCGCCATCAGTCCGATGTTGGATACACTGCCCATGGTCTTCGGGTCGAGGGCCCCATTGGCCTTGCAGAAGTCGATGGTCGCTTGGTAGACACCTGCATACGATCGGTCTGGAATCACGGCTTTGGTGTCGCGTGTTTGGCCTGCCTTGTCCCACATCTGACCTGAGTTGCGAATCATGGCAGGCATGGAGGCGTCGATGATGACGTCCGATGGCACATGCAAGTTGGTGATGCCGCGGTCGGAATCAACCATGGCCAAATCTGGACCGGCTGCAAAGGCGGCGTCGATAGCTTCGTTCAACTCTGCTCGCGTTTTCGCAGGAAGGCTATCCATTTTTTTTGCCACATCGCCCCAACCGTTTCGGGAGTCGATGCCAGCGGCTTCGAGTTCGGACTTGAACCCTTCAAATACCGGTCCGAAGAATGCCTCGACGAAGACGCCAAATAGAATCGGATCGGAGACCTTCATCATGGTCGCCTTGAGGTGCAATGAGAAGAGCACGTTGTTGGCTTTGGCATCGGCCATCTGTGCGCGGGCAAATGCCTTCAATCGTTCCACGTCCATCACGGCTGCATCAATGATTTCACCTGCTTGCAGTGGGAATGCACCTTTCATTTCCTGTCTGCTGCCATCAACTCCTTTGAACACGATGCGCACGTCCGTAGCCGCGGTGACGGTCCGGCTCTTTTCGGAGCCGTAGAAGTCGCCTTCGTCCATGTGCGCTACGTGGGATGTTGAATCGGATGACCAAGCGCCCATGCTGTGGGGATGTTTTTGCGCGTACGCTTTGACGGCCTTGGGAGCACGGCGATCGCTGTTGCCCTCCCGCAAAACAGGGTTCACGGCTGAGCCTTTGACTCCGTCGTACCGTCGTTTGGAGTCTCGTTCATGGTCGTCCATCGGCTCCTCGGGGTAATCGGGCAGCGCATAGCCCGCAGCCTGTAGCTCAGCAATCGCGGCTTTTAACTGTGGGATGGATGCACTGATATTCGGCAGCTTGATGATATTCGCTTCAGGTCGCTTGGCTAACTCTCCCAGCTCGGTCAAGGCGTCGTTCACGCGCTGGGCCTCCGGAAGGTGATCATTGAATGCAGCGATGATACGGCCGGCAAGGCTGATGTCGCGTGTTTCTAAATCGACGTTTGCACGTTTTGCAAACGAGGTGACAATGGGCAGGAACGAGTACGTGGCCAGTGCAGGTGCTTCGTCCGTTTTGGTGTAAATGATTTTTGCCATGAGTTAGTTGAAATCAATAGTGGTTTGGCAAGCAAACAGCGCATTTCAAAAGGGTGGCAAAGGTCGCACACAAAACGGACGAAACCAATGCGTCACGGGCGCTCATAAGTCAAGTAGGCCGCTACGTTCCAAAAGTTCATTTCTGATTCGGTGAATAACTGCGCTGTGGGTACATCGATGACCAATTGATGGGTTCCGGCGTCGAGGTCGCCCAGCGCAACAAGCACGGGCGGTACGTCGCTTCCGGGGCACCAACCGGACCGCGAATAATCGCTCGACGCAATGCGTTCATCGAGGCTGTCACCTTTCCAATATGTACGTTCCATCCACACCCCGGAGGTTGGGTTGAACCGGCGGAAACTCGCGCAATCGTCTCGCCATGGAGTGAACGACAAGCACGTGTCTCCATTCCACGTGACGAGGTGCGTACAACGCACAAATTCATCTCCGGTGCCGTGTCCACCGTGTCCGGTGGCTGTGTAATGAAGTACCGCCTCTGTGACCGGCTCTACCATGGTCACGCTAACCTTTAAAGGCGCTGAGGCAAACCCGTCATATGCCGTTTGTTCGCTGCCAAATTTTGACGTGTTTACGAGTGGAATCGTGGCTATGGGTTTACTAGGGATGACCGTAGCGGGGTTCGCGTTGAAATCCAGTTGGACGTCAAGGCTGTAGCCCTCGCTTGTCCAGGTGTCAATGTAAATGCCTAATGTCGCCGAATCTCCGAGCGCCTCCCACAAATGGCTGACGTCTGCTTCCCAGTGCACCGAGTCCTCCCAGTTGGGGATGTAAACAGGCTTGTATTCGTCTGCGCGTTCAGTCCCGCTAAAATGCCCTACGCCAAACGGAGTGATGAACCGGAGCAGCTCGATAGAAGGGTGGTAGCCCGTACCAGCTTCGTTGAAAGCGATGCCCGGGAAATCCTTTGCCGCAATGGTATCCTCAGCAAAGCCCACATCCAGCAAATTGGGCGCTGCATCCGGAATGAGTACGAAGGAACCGGATTTGTCCCAGGGGTCTCCCGCGGAGCGAAGGGTAACATGTGCAGTAATCGTAGGCCTTACGTTGTACGAAGGCATGGCAATGCGCCGGGTCAAGAGCCGACCGTTGTCCCAACGGCGCCAGCCGTCTGCCGCGCTAATCGAGTCCCAATTAGTGGAAGGAGAGAAAAATACATGGGTGTCGTTCATGCAGGCCACTACCGTATCGTGCACCTGTTGTGTTGAGTATTGACACGAACACAGCGCAAAAAACACCAATCCGAACGCAAATTGCACGAATTTATTCATCTCTAGTGTAGTTTTATCCATTGCTACTTTACAAAACTTTGACCATTCTCCAAAGATGATACAAATTCATACGCCCCTGCGAGCCGCAGCCATGGCCACTTTCTTCGCAATGGTTTTGACTCCGCTTTCTGCTCAAGTTGACGACTGCGATGGAACGCGCTACCGATATACCTCCGCTTTCGAAAGCTTTGAAGTTGATTACGATGTGGAATACGGAAATGCCATCAATTCGACGGGTTTGTCGCAATCGTTGCTTGTGGACGTGTACCAACCCGAAGGAGATGCGAATACCATGCGTCCCCTGATCATTATGGCGCATGGAGGTTTCTTCATCGGGGGCGAGAATGACAACCCGGATGTTTTGGCGCTTTGTGAAGACTTGACCAAAATGGGCTTTGTCGTTGGTTCCATAACATACCGCTTGGGCATTGATAATTTCTTGGACGTATCGAATGCGCTGGTGCGCTCGGTTTGGCGTGGATACCACGACGGCAAAGCTGCAGTGCGCTACTTCAGAAAGACCGCTGCCGAAGACGGCAATCCGTGGGGCATAGATCCGGACCGGATTTATTTTGCAGGTGTCTCCGCTGGAGGGTTCATTGGCTTGCACCTTGCTTATGTGGACGACGAATCAGAAGTCCCTCCCCAGGTTGACCAAACGGCAGCAGGAATGGGAGGAGGATTGGAAGGCGAATCGGGCAGTCCAGGCTACAGCAGCGCTGTCTCGGGGGTCGTCAATATTGCTGGCGCCCTCAAAACCGCCGACTACCTCTCAGTGGGCGATGAGCCGCTGGTATCAGTTCATGGTAACGAGGACGGCACTGTACCGTTCGGTACAGGCATGATATCGCTTGGTATTATCCCGATTACTGATGTGGATGGGAGTTCTGTAATTCACGCCGTGGCGGATGAGCTGGGTATTGAAAATTGCTTCACGGTGCTGGAAGGTGCGGACCACGTCGCCCATGTTGGTGATGCCGATGCATATTACCAGACCCTTGGAACGGTATCCGGAGCCTTGTCCAGTTGGCTATGTGAATCTTACGAGCCGCAGTGTGGAGCTTACGATTACGAGGCCGTCGGTGTGGCTGAATGGCTTCAGGCTCAGCATGGACAATGGCGTGCATTTCCAACGGTTCTGGAGGCCGGTGAGTCCCTCCAAATCCAGTGGCTATCTTCCCCCAGCTCGCTCTGGAATTATGAAGTCTACGATGCGAGGGGTCGATTCATTGAGACTGCTGCGGGTACAGGTGAGTGGTTTTCTGTTTCCACTGGGAGCTTAGCTTCTGGACTCCACTTTATTCGGATTCAGGGCACATCAGAATCCCACCGTTTTTGGGTGTACTGATCACTTCGCTTTTATCAGCTGCTTCGACAGCAGCCCGTCTTCTGTTTCAAAGACTACCACGTAGTTTCCTGTAGGCCACGCTTCCGTGGGGATAACCAATGGCGTGTAACCCGGCGAGCCTATAATCTGCTCATGCATTATCCGTCCTGTAAGGTCGGTCACTCGCACAAATGTGACTTCCTTTTTGAGGTCTAAAGTAAGGGCGCTAGTGAACGGATTGGGATATGCAAGGTACGCTGATGCGTCAACGTTTGTGACAGCATTCGGCTCGACCACCTCCGGTATGGGGAACAACGAATCGAGTGGAAAGCTCAACAAGCTTCGTGCGAATGTTCCGGCAATCAGGCGGTTGGTGATGGTGTCCGCATCGATATCATACACCGGGATGGTTGGCAAGGTTCCTACAGGCTCCCAATTCATTCCACGATTCAGAGTGGCAAATACGCCAGCGTCTGAGGCAATCACCCAGATGCTGTCGTTGAGTGCTTGGATTTGATTTACAGGATGCTCAGGTAGGTCGCCTTGAATGGGCTGCCAATCTCCGCCGATGGCTGCGCGGAAGATGAAGGGTGCGTAAACTGCGTTGCGGTAGCCACTCACTGTGCAGAACATGGAATCAGGGTGGTAGGGGTCAAACTCGATGTCCGTTATGAATTGACCGGGTAGCCCAGTTTCCATGGGCTGCCACGAATCACCGTGGTCTTGTGATATCCAAACCCGGCCATCGCTCGTTCCTGCGGCAATGACATCGGCGCTGTAATGAGAACCGGCGAGTGCGCTCACACATCGGTAGGAAAGTCCGGGTTCTGCGGCGTACGTCAAATCTTCACTTACAGGCTCCCAGACGCTAACCGGAGCATCTTCCATTCGATAAACACGCTGAGAACCTGTCCACATTTCATCGGGGTTGGAGGGGTGATAAATCAACGGTGCATCCCACCAGACTCGGTCCTCTTCGTCAATGCCAAAGGTGAAATCGTTCCAGAGGGGTTCTTCTTCCGGACTGGTCAAGCTGAAGCGCCAGTTCCCCCGTTGGTATCCAGCGTAGCGAAGTGCTGGATCTGTGGGGTGGTAAATGGCCGTAAAACCATCGCCACCGAGGTCACGTGTCCAGCCGCTTAGGTCTTCGTAGTTTCCTGTCGTTGTGCCGTTGTCTTGCGCGCCGGCTGTATAAAAACCGGGGTTGTGCGGATTCCAAGTGGCGCGGTAAAATTGAGTTACGGGGATATCTTCGAGGTCTTCCCATGTTGCACCATGGTCCTCGGTTTTATAAAGTCCGCCATCGGTGGCCAAAATGCAAGTTTCTGAGCCCAGCCACTGCAGGTCATGTTTATCTGCGTGCACTTCGTAAGTCCACCATTCTGGGCCCATAAGGCTCCAATTGTTCCCGCCGTTCATGGAGTTCCAAAGGTTCACGCCGAGGATGGTGATGTCATCGGGGTTGAACGGATTAATGCGCACCTTTGAGAAGTACCATCCAAATCCGCCGAGGGCGTTTTCAGGAACATTGTCTTCGGGGATGACTGCACTCCATGTTTCACCGCCGTCGGTAGTACGGTACAGGTTGTCAAGTTGACTGTTTTGTCCAACAACCAGGGCATAGATGCCTTGGGATGATTGGGCAAAGCCTATGCGTCCGCGTTCCCCCGTACCCCATGGATTGGGGAGCACTTGCCAGTTGTCTCCGTTGTCGTTGGATTTCCAAATCCTGCAATGCGGACCCCAGACCTCACTGCCTGTCGAGTTGCGAGTTCGCTGCCACGCTGCTGCGAAGACGGCCTCTGTATCGGGGTCGTAGAGCAGGTCGGTCACACCAGCGGAATCATCTGGGAGCAGCACTTGGTCCCAATTGACTCCGGCGTCAATACTCCGGAACAGACCGCGGTATTCATTCGGTTGGGCCGGATTACCCATCGCACCAGCAAAAAGTACGGGCCCATTACCACCAGACCCAGGAACGAAAAGCAGTTTGCTAATCACCCCCATGGAATCAAGTCCCATGTTTTCCCACGACTCACCTCCATCGAGTGAACGGTATACGCCATTTCCGATGCGCGGAAAACTGCTGATTTGTGGGTCGCCGGTTGCCAAAAAAACCCGGTCCGGATTGCCAGGATAAAAGACGAGGTCACCCATGGACATGGCCGGGAAATTATCTGTGAGGGGTTGCCAATCGCCACTACTTGAACCTTTCCAGAGTCCACCGGCGCTGCTGCCTGCCAGGAGAACTGTAGGCTCTTCGGGATGTTGTCGGATGAAGTTAAATCGCCCTCCGATGTTGGTGGGCCCCTCCAGGCGCCACTCACCATCGATGGTGCGCGGTCTTGTTCCTTGGGTGGTGTGCGCAAACTTCCAGCGGTCTACTTCGTCCAAGAGATGGGCCGCATGCCAGGCATCCCATTCGGTATCTGGGGTAGCCCATTTCCAAGCCTCGGCTTCGAATGGCCTTAGTTTTTTGAATTCAGCCGATGCTGCTGCGTCGGGCTCAATGGATGAGCAATTGGCCAAGAGGATAGCGAATAAGGCCGCGGTAAAGAAGGGATAGAAGTTTAATCGTGTCATCAGCGGATCAACAAAATGTGGCCTTGTAAAGTTTTGATGGCGTAGGCATCATCCTGCAAAAATGCCTCGTAGTGGTAAACTCCATCAGGAGCGAAGTGGTCACCTCCTTGTACGTTACCTGTCCAGTATAAATCGGGATTCATCGATGCAAAGACCAAGTCTCCCCATCGGTCGTAAATGCGCAATTCGAAACGTGTTACCGAGCCCGTAGTGTACAAGCGCCAGGCGTCATTTCGGCCATCGTTGTCAGGGGTGAATGCTGTAGGGGCAAAGGCGTTCAGCCCCTCCGTGAGGTCGATGAGTGCGCAAGAGAGAGAGGAGCAACCCAAACTATCTACGGTTTCTAAACAGAGTTGGAATACGTCCAGGCCAATTTCAGGAATGGAAATCGACTGGTAGGTTCCCTGTCCCAAAGGTATTTCCTCCACATTCCAAGAGTAGGTGTAGGTAGAAATGGAATCCGTAGCCCACGCGTCGATTTGGGCATCGAAAACAGAAGGTTGGGCTGGAGACATCGTGAACGCCGAAGATGGAGGAGCACTTAGGCAGAGCAACTCAGGGGCTGCAGCCGTGCTCGTGCAACTGTTGTTGTCTAAAACGGTGTGGCTCATTAAGTAACAACCTGGATTCTCGATGACAAAGATATTTTCTTCGCATCCTAACGAAGCCTCAACTCCATTGGTGTTGTACGTCCACTGGCAATCGACGATGCTGGGATTCAGCGGGGAGGTGCATTCAATCACTGCGGGTGCACATCCCCCTGCCGTGGTGTAGGTGAAGTCGGCATTTGGCAGGGCGAAAACGGTCACCGTTGCATCTGTGGAAGTCCCGCAAACGCCAGGTAATGTGTAGGAAATTGTGTGCATTCCGGGCCCTGCAGTTTCTGGCGAAAATTCTCCCATCGAGGAAATGCAAGTGGTGCACGTTGCTGACCAATCGCCTCCAGGTTCCTCAGCTTCTGCGAAGTCCGGGTCGTGATCCAAGCAGAACTCAGGAATCAATGCAAACGCACTGCTTGTGTTAGCAGTTACCGTGAAGGTCGCTGTTCCTGTCGAGGGGCAGGTGCCGTCAATGGTATAATTCAATTCCCAAGATCCCGTGCCTGCCTCTTGTGTGTCGAAAACACCATCCAACGTGCAGCAATCACCACATTCAGCCGTCCAATTTCCGCCCAAGGTGGCGGGCACCAGCACGACTTCTCCCGAACCTTCACAATGGCTCTGGTTTTCGATGGCGGCATTCGGCACCATGACAATTTCAACCTCCACCGTGGTGGTTTGGGCACAAGGATTGTCGGAAGTGTAGGTGATGTAGATATCACCAGGTGATGCATCTGAAGGTGTCAATTGACCAGAGGTCGACATGCAGCTCGCACAGGTGGCTATCCAGTTACCGTTGTATGCATCGTCGGTCGTAAGCTGAACAGCTGTGGCATCATTGCACAGGAAATCAGGAGCGATGACTTCAACCGGTGTGGGGGAACTGAGACTGACTTCGACTTCAGCCGGCAACATGGGGCATCCGTTGTTGGTTCCGCTCAGGGTGTACGTCCCGGCATCGGCGGCATCGGTAGTCGCTATGAAAAGCGCTCCAGCGGTCGTGGTGTCCCCATTGGGAAGGTTCCATTCCCAGGCAGCGTCAGTCAAGACTTCTCCAGGCTCCAACGTCAGGCTGCTTCCTTCGCAAATTTCAATGGGCTCAGCGTCCAATGGAGCTTGAACCGTCTCCTGAACCACGAGTTCGAATGAAGTGGGTTCAGAAAGGCAAGATTCGATTTCTACCACCAGCGTGTATTCACCGGCATCCGAAGGGTCGGCATCGGAATAGGATGCGGTACTGTCACCAGTGAAAATAAGGGTTCCCGCCGCGTCTTCCCAAATCCAATTGTCTGCGGCTGTCATGGTTGTAAACGACCAATCATCCCCTTCGCAGAGAAAGTCGATAGGCACAACATCCGGAGCCGGAGGCTGTGGAGCGACAAAAAGCTCGAGGGTATCGGGCAAAATCTCGCACTCGCCTGCCATACCAGAGACGATGTAGAGACCAGCATCTGCAACCGTTAAGGGACCAAGGGTGACTTCTTCGCCTCCGGCTTCAAAGCCATTGGGCCCTGTCCATTCGTATGTAGCATCCAAAATGGGAGAGGCAAATAATTGAGCTATTTCCCCTGCACAAAGCTGGTCGTTGGAAGCGAAAGTCAAGTGCTGGTAATTGGCGAAGTCGCTGAAGTACCCGTAACGTGTTCCGGAGGAAGCGCCACCGTTGACGATGCCGAGGTGAAATTTAGCAGTCTCATTCACCAACCTGGAAGGGCCACCGGTCGGTACAAATCCCGTTGCGGTGATATTGGCGTACATCCATTCGCCACCCGTTCCGGGAACGTCGCTGAAATTCACGGCATTGACGTTGCCGGTGTTTCCATTGAAGGTAAAGTCTCCTTCTGCTCCGGCGGGCACGATGATTTTCATACCGATGAAATCGTTGCTCGAACGCACGAATGCCACTTCGCTAGATCCGGTGCAGGCAATCGGCGGCAGGATTGCACCGCCTACTTCGCAGCCAAAGCCTGTCATGTGGAGGGCGACGGCCGGTGCACTCGTTTCGTAGAAGGCTGCAGGAGCGCTTAATGTGTGTGCGTACGTTTCCCCGGCATCGACCGTCCATACGTTGGTGCCGTTGATCGAAATCGCCGTGTTGTCCTCGGTCCCCAGAATGAAGACTTTGTCAGGCCCATTGAGGTTTCCTTTCACAGCAATGTATTCGGTGCCAGCGATGGAAACGGGAATGGCCTGGTCTCCCAATATATCCTGACAATTTCCCGGTGGATACGCAGAACCCAAAACACTGTCATCACTCATTGTGATAGCGATGGGCGCTGTGCTGGTGATGTATGTGCCGGCGGGGTGGTTTGCGGCTTGCGCATTGACCGCTCGCAAAGCGTACGTTTCTCCCATATCCAGGGCAATGGTGAACGGTGTTCCAGCCGGATACCCTTCGAGCGCAGCCGTGGGCACGACCGTGATTTCAGTGTTGTCCTCAGTGGCGACAATATCGATGGCTGCTTTGGATTGGGTGTAAAAATTGTCGAGGTAATTCTGAAAAGGAACATAGAATTCAACACCCAACGCAGACGAACCTTTCAGCGAAAAAATATCAGGGTTGAGGTTGTTGTTGATTTCGTAATAGGCCGTCACCGGAACGTCCGAAGTAATGTGCAGGCCTCGGTCCAAAACCGTGTTGAAGGGAATGTTCTCAATGTCCACTAACCAAGGCGTCAGGTCCAGGGTTTGCGTTCCATTGGCCGGAATGTTCAACGTCTGAATCGGAAAAGCCAGATTGGCCGGTTGTTCTACTGTTATTTGAGCTGCATCCCCGAGCGTAGAAAAGCGCAGCAAAATGGGGTCATCTCCATGCCCATCCCAGACCTCTGGAGCGACAAACCAAAATTCAGTGTCCAACTGACCAAACGCTCCTTGAAAACTGCAAGCGAGTGATAGGCACAACGAGGTGAGTAAGCGAAATACACGGGAGGTCATGGTGGCTTAGGAGAGGCAATGTCGTGTTTAGCGCTTGGTTGTAGACATTAGAAACCAATGCGATTCGAAGATATGGGGAATGCTGATGCAACCCAATAACATGAAAAATGCCCCGATCGTTGCATCGGATTGCAAGGCCTCTGGATTTCCAAGCATCCACATACCAATGCCAATGAGTGCAAGGGCCCCAGTTGTAAAAGGCAGCGCCCTCATCCACAAGGACTGGGATGACATGCCCAGTCTATGGCGCAAGTGATGCCAGCCCGATGCGCTGTGTTGCCCAATGAAGTACAACCCAAAGGACAGCAATACAGGAATCCAGGGAGTCAGACCGATCAGTGCGATGGCGAGTCCCCAGGACCAGTGCTTCATCCTCAGGGCAATGATGCCACACGAAATCAAGCCTGCTGTGGAAATGAAGCAGAGCGCTTCTTGTGCCTGAATCAACCCAGCTTGGACCTCTGAAGAGATTCCCATTTGACCAATGATTGGATTGACTTCCTCCACATGCCAGGTCAAGATCATACCCAATGCCACCGTTCCCCATGCCAGTTCTCCCTGTGGGATTTCCCACCGTTCAAAATCCGCCTGTCCAAAATGCCAGGCGCTCAACAGCAAGAAAGCGAGCATGCCCGCGCGAGGAAAATTCCACCATGTAGCAAGGATTGCTGCAATTGCGATCAAATAAGCAATGATATAGAGGAGTGAACTCCGACCGGGTGACCGGTGGCGGTGCGTCCACACGTCCAATGCCCCGTGCGGGATTCCGATGGCCAATAATCCAAGGAATTGCAGTGTTCCCAAAAACGTGTCTGCCCAGGTGACTCCCAAAGCATCGAGTCCGATGTATAAGAGGGCAAGGACCAAGAGGAGAACCGATCGGGTGTGCCCCATCATCGCACCACGGTTAAGCTGCCCACGAGACGAATTGGGCCAGGTTCGATGTACGTTCGCGTGCCGCTTTCATCCGTTACCACCAAATCCCCTTCGTTGCGGTTGATGATAACTTCGTAGTAGTACGTGCCTTCGGGAGACTCATCCGAAGCGGGTTCCCAACCTGCCGCGGTGCCAAAGTCTTGGGATTCGTATACCACTTGGCCCCAACGGTTGAAAATCCGGCAAGTGCTGAACGGGAAATAGGTCAGATCAGGCAATGCAAACCGTTCGTTTTGCATATCCTGATTTGGTGAAATGATGTTGGGAACCACCAAGGCACATAAGACAGTCGTTACCTCAAACGTCCCTTGAGCAGTTAAGTTGCAAGGGGAACCCGTGTTCAAGTAAGCCGTATACAAGCCATCGTAGAGGGCCACCAGGCCAGGGCCTTCACCAAATGCGATGGTGTTTTCCTCGCTGTCGGTGAATGTCCAATCGACAGCATACATCGGATCCCATAAAGGCAAATCCAAAGCTGGAGTGTTGTCTGGACAATGTACAACTTGGATTGCATCAAAGTCTTCGGCGACCACCTCCGGTAACGGTGCGACCTCCAGTTCACCGGTCACAACTGGGGAAGGGCAGTTAGACTCCAAGACGTACGCCTCGTAAACGCCGGCTCCACCCAACGGAACGGAGTCTAGCGGCCACGTCGCCCCGGTGAAGCTGCCCCATAAGGGATGAAACCACAGGATGCTGCCTTCGCTCGCAGTTTCGGCGCTTAAGGACCAATCAGAACCTTCGCAAATCTCAGTGAATCCACTGAGGACGGGTGGGGCAGGGGTCGGAAATACATCCAAGTACACGGAGTCGGGATTCAAGGGACACAAGCCGACAGCACCGCTAACGACGTACCACCCCGATTCATCGGGGTGGGCATTGTTAAGTGTGATGGTTTGGGCGCTGGAAGCGAAGCTTTCCGGGCCGACCCACGACCAGACCGTGCCATCCGGTCCGCTCCCATCGACCGTCCATTCATCGCCTTGGCAGATTTCATCAGTTGTCATCGGACTTCCACTGGCATCCAAGATTTGAAGGTTTTGGGGAGGAACGAGATTGAATTCAAAAGGAACGGGCCCCGCAACGCATCCGAGGTAATCAACACTCACACCGTAAGATTGAGCATCTTCCCAGTCTGCCGAGGCAATCACCCATGGGTTCCCGGAACCCAAGCTGTCCCCATTGGCATCAAACCAGGCCACCACTGCCGTTCCATCAGACGTGAACTCAGCGGAAAATATCGCCTCGTTGCCCAGGCAAACTGCCGGAGCATCGATGGATTGTATGACTGGATTCTCAATGATTTCAACCCACGCCGAATCAGGCAAAAGTGGACACCCTTCAGCTTCACCTTGCACCGTGTACCATCCTGAATCTTCGGGCTGGCTATTGTTGACTTGCACGCCTACTTGGTTTCCTAAGGCCAGGCCGCTTGGGTTGGTCCAGGTATACGATGCTCCGGCAATGGGAGTAGCCTCTAATGTGAAGTTTTCCGTTTGGCACCAAGTCGAGCCACTGCCAATTTCGAGGGCTTGTTGGGGCGTGACACTTACATCCCATAAGGTCGGTGATGACAGGCAACCGTGGTCGTTGATGACGAGGGTGTAGATGCCGTCGTTGTCTAGAGTCACCGCTGCTTCTGTTATGCTATCTGCACTGGGGTAAAACCCATCTGGCCCTGACCACTGGTACTGCACCGTCTCGAGGGGAGGGGTTGATAGCACAAGTGGTGCGCCTTCACAAACGACCGAGTCGCCCGATATTTCGGGCGCCTCGGGGAACGGATAGACGAGCAGGCTCAATGTATCGTTTTCAATCGGGCACGCGCCTACAAATCCAGATACCACATATTCCCCTGCATCGTCCAATCCGACTTCACCAAGCGGCAAGGGGTTACCTTGCCCAGAGAATCCATTGGGACCCGTCCAATCGTAGGTCGCACCAATCAGAAGATTGGATTCCAGGTCGAGCTCGTCGCCTTCGCACAAGGTGTTATCATTTACTTGAACCACATAGGCTTGAGCCGCGTAATTACTGAAATATCCATAGCGCGTGCCTGAGGAGGCTCCGCCATTGATGATGCCCAGATGAAAGGTCGTGCTTGAATTGTATAACCGGGATGCGGACAATTGCGGTACAAATGAAGATGCAGTGATGTTGGCGTATTTCCATTCACCATCCGTACCGGGGACGTTATTGAATTGATTGGCATTAATCAATCCAGGGTTCCCATTGAACTCGAAATCATCCTCACCTCCAGCTGGAACGAGGATTTTCAATCCGATGAATTCATTGGTGGACCGGATGAAGGCAACTTCCTGAGAACCGGTGCAGACAATGGGAGGTAACAATGCACCTCCGACTTCGCAACCGAATCCAGTCAGGTGCAGCGCATAGACTGGGCTACTGGCTTCGTAGTATGCTGAGTTAGAATTAAGGGTGTGGGTGTAAATGGAGGTCAATGTATTCAATGTGGTCACAACGTTGCCGTTGACAGAAATCGTGGTATTCGGCTCCGTGGGGATGAAAAACACCTTGTCCGGTCCGTTGAGGTTGCCCTTGATTGCGATGTATTCGGTGCCTACGATCTCGGTAGGGACGATTTGGTCGCCGAAGAGGTCAGCACAGCCGCCGTACGGAGTGCCGTTCAGTGAGTCATCGCTGATGGTGATGGCAATTGGTTTATCCGAATTGACCACAGTTCCATAGGGATGCTGGCTTGCAGCGACTGATGATGCACGGCCACTCCAGGTTTCACCCTCATCTAAGGTGATGGTGAACGTCACATTTTGAGGGTGCCCTACGATTGGTTTCCTCGGTGTAATTTCAATGGTGGTATTGTCTTCAGTCGCGACGATGTCGAAACCTGCAGGAGACTGCGTGTATCCGTTGTTTAGGTAGTTCTGGAACGGAACGTAAAAGGAAGTGCCCAGCGCATTGGCCCCTTTTAGGGCATAGATATCCGGGTTCAGGTTATTGGATGGGTTCACCTCATAGTAGGCTTGAATTTGTGCCGTTGAGCTGATTTTGATTCCCTTATTCAAGACCGTATTTGCAGGTTTGTTTTCGACTTGGGCTAGCCACGGCGCTAGGTTAAGGGATGAAACGCTGTTGGCTGGTACTGCGATGGTTTGGGTGGGGAAGGCCCCATTTGCCGGTTGTTCGACGGTGACAATTGCAGACTGGTCAAACGTTGCAAAACGCAGCAAAGTAGGGCTGTCTCCGTGGTTGGCCCAGACTTCTGGGGCAACAAACCAAAATTCGGTATCGACTTGGGCATACACACGGCCAAGTCCGCTAAATAAGCAACCAACCAGGGCAAATAGCGTAATGAAGAAGAGCCTTTTCAATTTGACGTTAATGAATTGGTTGTAGCAAGGTAATTATTTCAACGCAACGAAAATGTTTCCTTACGCGTATACCGGTTCAGAAACGAAAATCATGGCCTACGTCTGGAACCCCAACTCACTGCCACAGTTTGAAAGCGAATCTTTGATTCTACGTATACCGGCGTCCGGTTTATTTGCTCGGGTATCCGGTCCTATTGTGGAATTGCTCAGTCAATTGCCCTTCGCGAATGTGGACGTTTCTGCGACTGAATGGCAGGAGCGCTGCTGCCGCGAATATTCGGAGGCGCAGAGCGCGAGCATTATCTGGCACGAATTGATAGACTTGGGGGCCATTCGGGAAGTTCATTTTGACCATCCCTTGAATGAGGCACCGGAAGAGGGGTGGATTCAATTGGCCTCGAGCCCGCGCCATTCTCGCATCCATCGGTTTATGGATGCCCAAGACTTCCTCACGGATGATGATATGGCGCACGTTGGTGCATGACACGGGCGCTCTTCACTTTTTTTCGTCCAAAATGCGCAGGCTCGTTTGGGCGAGTGTCACCTCCTTACAAATGCATTAGGCTTTTGGCTCAGGGCCTTTCTCTGTTTGCATGCGAAGGCAGTGCGTGACTTCTGTGGAACCTGAGAAACCACTTTTCAGATAACGTGCTCGTTGTCTAAAAGGCTTGGGATTGCAGGAGTATTCTGCCCGACACGGTTTCCATAGCTCTAGGTGAGACTTATCCCTTGTGGTAAATGACCAGCTCAGAGGGAATTCTAGACCGTGGGATCCAAGGAGTTTCATCGGTATGCTTTTTGTCGCTTCCGTTAGCTGGGCATTGTGCACAAAACGGGATCAATACAGAGAATTGGGATATCGTGAGCCAGGAGCAGCTTCGCACCTCCTCTTACTGGTCACCCACCTAAATATTTCGTGTCGAAGCCCGTGATTTTTAACGCCACTTTAGGTGTTTAATCGACCGTCCTTCAGACTGGATTTCCTTCAGAGAATCAATTCCGATTCGGATGTGTTCGTCCACATAAGAGACAGTGACCTTTGCGTCGCTAGCATCGGTCTTCACTCCTGAAGGTGTCATGGGCTCATCGCTAACAAGCAACAACGCACCTACGGATAGCCGGTTGGCGAATCCGACACTGAACAAGGTAGCGGTCTCCATGTCAATTGCCTGAGCACGCGTGCTACGCAAGTATGTTTTGAACGCATCGTCATGTTCCCAAACCCTTCGGTTGGTGGTGTACACCGAACCAGTGTAATAATCTCGATTGTAATCTCGGACGGTTGAAGAAATGGCCCGCTGCAAGGCGAAGCTGGGCAGAGCAGGTACTTCGGGCGGGAAGTAATCGTTGGACGTTCCTTCTCCTCGTATTCCAGCCAGCGGTAAGATGAGGTCTCCGATTCGATTTTTTTCTTTCAGAGCGCCGCATTTGCCCAGAAAGAGCACCGCCTTTGGCGCAATGGCCGAAAGTAAATCCATAACGGTAGCCGCATTGGCGCTGCCCATACCGAAATTGACCATGGTGATGTCATCCACTGTCGCGCAAGGCATTGCCTTCTCTCGCTCTGCAATTTCACATCCATTCCATTCCGCGAATTTTTCGAGGTAGTTGCTGAAATTGGTTAACAAGATGTGGCTTCCGAAATCATCCAATTGCATGCCCGTATAGCGGGGTAGCCAATTGGTTACGATGTCTTGTTTCGTTCGCATGTTGCCAAGGTAACGCATCCCGGACCAAATAAATTTTCTTTACTTGCGGTTATGATTCGACGCATTGAACGGACATTTTGGCTGGAAGAATGGAGTGTAAGTGAGCTGGAGGCCTCTGATCGAGACCTGCTTCATGTTGCGTTTCAAGCGTGCAAAACGGCATATTCGCCTTATTCAAAGTTCAGTGTGGGTACTGCGGTTCTGCTTGCTTCAGGAGCCATTGTGATGGGCAGTAATCAAGAAAATGCAGCTTACCCCAGCGGGCTGTGCGCAGAACGTGTCGCCTTCTTTGCGGCGGGTGCACAGCACCCGAATGATGTGATTGTGGCAGCGGCGGTTGTCACCGACAGCCCCATGCCCGTGCTTCACTTTTCGCCTTGCGGCGGTTGCCGACAGGTTATGCTTGAGACGGAGCATCGCCAGGGAAAATCCATCCGATTTTTGATGCAAACGGGTGAATCCAATGTTCTCGTCTCAGACAGTGTTTCCCAGTTTCTTCCATTGTCTTTTAAGCTACCGGACAGCCGCAACCTTTGATTCTGGATTAGCGTATACCGCAACATGCGGTGTCCACGTCGTAATCTGTTTGAAAATTTGATGTGCAGGAGAATTCTGCTTGCCGTGGCTTTGGTATTTCCTGCGTCAAGCTTTGGCCAGCAATCCCTCCACTTGATTCAGTTTGACGCGGGGTCTGGATTTGCGCGAACCCCGATGCAATCCAGCGGGACTCCGTTGTGCTGGTCCTCGGCAACTTCCCTCAAGGGGTGGGGGCATGAACGCATTGGACACAATGCCTTGCACTGGAGAGGAGCGTTGGGGTTGGAGGCGTATAGCGGTCAGCCGGAAGTGAATCAATCTCGTTTGGAAGCGCACATTGGCATGCGCCGTTTCCTCAAAGAGCATGTTGAAACGGGCTTAGAAGTGAACGCATCCAAAGGGACCGAATGGGACCGAAGTTTGCGTTTTCAGGAGGAGTGGCGCGTTTTTTACACGGCGAATTGGGGTGGGAAATGGTGGATGTCCTTGCGCCAAGCGGGGCGGTCATGTCGTATTTACATTGAAAAAAACGAATGGAGCTATGCATCGAACGTGGGTTTCGACCGCAGAGAATTTGACGTAGGTACCGAGGTGCGCATTCCCATCATGACGCGTGTCCGGGGACAGGTTCGGCTGAACAGAATCCGCCAACGTCGCACCCACCATCTCGCAGATTTAGTTGTTGAACTGAGCCACCAAGAGACGCAATTTCGAAATTGGATGTTGCGCGAAGGACCGGTGGTTAGCGGCCTTGAGATGCGTTATGCAGCTCACACCGATGCAGGGCAAGGATGGCAAGGATACCGATTGTGGACAGAGACAGGGGGTGCTTTGCGCCTCGAGATGTCCGAACATTTCGGTTTGAGAGGTGGAGTTGATTTGGGATGGATGCACCGGGTCGACGCCGTACGCGGAGCGTACGATGAGGATCGAGCGCTTGTTGGAACTTGGATTGCTGGAGCGCACGCCAAATGGGCAGGAAAAGCGCGGTTCACGTGGAACGCCGTTCATAGCTCAGGACAAACCATTTACAGTGAACGGGGCTGGGATACCCACAGGTACACCCATACCACTTGCGAAGGGCGACTGGAGCGGACCATCCGAGGGGATATAGGACTTTTTGTCATGGGTGGATTTCAACTTTGGCGTTCGAATGCTTTACCCGTCGGCTGGTATCAGCGATCGGATTGGTCATCCGGTTGGATGCGCTGTGGTCTTGTGTGGCAGGCTTCAACGGCCCCGCGCTGGGAGCGTCGGCAACCTTTCAAGCGCAGAATGGCCTTTGAGTAGCTGACATTCCTCCGAAGAATTGTAGATTCGTGGCCATGACAGTGATAATGAGCCTCGTGGGCATGGTGGTTTTGGTGGGGATTGCTTTCGCAGCCTCGCACAACCGAAAAGCCATCCAATTGCGCACGGTGTTGGGAGCGTTTGGTATCCAATTGTTTTTCGGTGCATTTGTTTTGTACGTTCCATTTGGAAAATCGCTCCTCATCTCCATTTCAGCAGGAGTGCAGCGCGTCATTGATTACGGCAACGACGGCATCACGTTCATTTTTGGTGGATTGAATTCGGACCAGATGTTTGAATTGTTCGGCGGCTCCGGATTTGTTTTTGCCATTCGCGTTCTACCTGTCATCATTTTCTTCTCGTCCCTGATTGCGGTACTTTACCATATCGGCATCATGCAGTGGGTTATCAATGTCCTTGGCGGCGTATTGCAGCGAGTGTTGGGCACCTCGCGTGCGGAGTCGCTTTCCGCAACTGCGAATATTTTTGTTGGCCAAACGGAAGCACCACTGGTCGTGCGTCCCTTTATCAAAAATATGACTTCCTCTGAGCTCTTTGCAGTCATGGTGGGCGGGTTGGCTTCGGTCGCAGGATCAGTGCTGGCGGGGTATGCATCCCTCGGGGTGCCATTGGAATACCTGATTGCAGCTTCATTCATGGCGGCTCCTGGGGGGTTGTTGTTTGCCAAGGTCATCTTCCCGGAGACCGAGACGCCGAGAGAGGCATTGTCCAAAGAAGAGATGGACGAGGAATTGGATGGCCAATCTGTCAACGTGATTGATGCTGCAGCAAATGGTGCGGCTTCAGGGCTTAAGCTGGCCATGAACGTCGGTGCCATGTTGCTGGCCTTTGTAGGCTTAATTGCATTGGTAAACGGCTTGTTCAGCGGAATCGGTGGCTGGTTTGACTTCCCTGAGTTGACACTTGAATTGATCTTGGGATACCTCTTCGCACCGTTGGCGTTCTTGATCGGAGTTCCGTGGCATGAAGCCATCGTGGCGGGTTCATTCATCGGGCAAAAGCTCATTGTCAATGAGTTCGTGGCATACTTGAACTTTGCGCCTTATTTGGTGGATGGGGCTGAGTTGGTTTTGACCGAAAAAACCAAAGCCATTATCTCCTTCGCCCTGTGCGGATTCGCCAACCTTTCCTCCATCGCAATCCTTCTCGGTGGACTGGGTTCGTTGGCGCCTTCTCGCCGCCAAGACATTGCACGATTTGGTTTGAAGGCCGTTCTCGCGGCAACTTTATCCAACCTCATGTCCGCGACCATTGCTGGGCTGTTTTTGTCCCTGTAAATCACAGGTTTTTACCATGTTAATTCCGGAGATCATTCGTAAGAAGCGGGACGGCGCATCCTTAAGTACCGCTGAGATTCAACGCTTCATTCGTGGTGTGACAGACGGGGAGGTTACGGATGCGCAAATCGCAGCCTTTGCAATGGCTTCGATTTTTCAAGATATCTCCTACCGCGAACGTACCGACCTTACGCTTGCCATGCGCGACTCGGGCAAGACCCTAAAATGGGATGCCGAGCGCCTTGGGGGTCCCATTTTGGACAAACACTCAACGGGAGGCGTAGGAGATTCGGTGTCGTTTGTTTTGGCGCCCATTTTGGCTGCTTGCGGCGGGTTTGTTCCCATGATTGCTGGTCGGGGTTTGGCGCATACCGGAGGCACCATTGATAAATTGGAGTCCATCCCGGGTTACGACACCTCACCGGATGAATCGACTTTTCGCAAAACGGTTGAACGGTGTGGGTTTGCAATCGCCGGCCAAACGGAGGATTTTGCTCCGGCCGATCGAAGGATGTATGCGATCCGCGATGTGACCGCGACGGTGGAGCAGTATGGATTGATCACGGCCAGTATCCTTTCGAAAAAACTAGCGGCTGGTTTGGGATCATTGGTAATGGACATCAAAGTAGGAAATGGTGCGTTTATGACCGACATGACCGTCGCTCGTGAGCTGTCGGATTCGCTCTGTGCGGTGGGGACGAAGGCTGGAATGCCCACCGAAGCGCTGATTACCGACATGAACCAACCACTCGCAGATTCCGCGGGCAACGGTCTCGAGGTCAGGGAAGCCATGTGCTTGCTTCGGGGAGAAATCAAGGGAGGAAGATTGTACGAAGTGACCAAGGCACTGGCCATTCGAAACGGTTGCCTCTCTGGATTGTTTGCATCCGAAAGCGAAGCAGCGGAGTCCGTGGATAAAGTGCTTTCGAGCGGAAGGGCTGCAGAGCTCTTCGCCCAGTCTATCTCAGCGATGGGCGGTCCAGCGGATTTGTTGTCGAATGCAGCGCACCTCGCTAGTGCTCCCATTGTCCGCCCTGTACTGGCCGCTGCGGAGGATTTGGGTAAAATCTTGAATCAAGTGGATACTCGACAATTGGGACTTGCGGTAGTGGATTTGGGTGGCGGAAGAACGCAGGCGGGTCAGCCCATCGATCACACGGTAGGATGCACAAACTGGATGCGCTGTGGTTCGCTGGCAGACGTGCAGGCTCCATTAGCATGCGTTCACGCGCGAACGGAAGCGGATTACGAAAGGGCGGCACAGCGCATACGGCAGGCCTTTCACTTTACGGAAAATGAACACACGCCCAATGACATGGTTGTCATCGAGCACCGCACCACTTAAGTTTGTAGTATGGTAAAGGTCAAGGTCTTCGATTCTTCAGCGGCCAAGGCATCCCAACGGAAGGTTATGGAAGCACCTGCCACTGATACAGGAGCATTCTACGATGTTGTTGATTCCCGAAGAAGCGTTCGTGTTTATGCGGATGATCCGGTGCCGGAGGATGTGGTTCGTCGTGCGATGGATGCGGCCTTGAAATCACCGAATTCCTCCAACCTGCAGGTTTGGGAAATCCACTGGGTTCGTTCAGCGAAGCAGAAGGAGAAACTGGCCGAGTATTGCTTAGGACAACCCGCAGCCACGACGGCGCAGGAGTTGTTCGTGTTTGTCGCTCGACCGGATTTATGGCGTAGGAACAACGACCGCATGCTTGCCCATTTGCGCTCCAATCCAAAAACCTCGGAAAAGGCCTTTCAGTACTTTGAGAAGATTACCAAAATCGTATACAATCAAGGCCCTTTTGGCTTGTTTCGGCCATTCAAATGGATTTGGTTCACCGTGCGGGGTTGGGGTCAGCCGACACCGCGAGAACCAATCAGCATGGCCCACATGGATATTTGGGCCCACAAGACCACGGCGCTGGCATGTCAGACGTTTATGCTGGCTGCGCGAGCAGAGGGATTTGACTCGTGCCCTATGGAAGGATTGGATTCCAAGCGCGTCAAAAAATTGCTAGGCTTGCCTCACCGTGCAGGCATCACCATGGCTATTTCAATCGGAAAACGCGCTGAAGGAGGCATCTACAATGAGCGGTTTCGGTTCCCTCAGGACGACTTCATTCACGAACATTAAGCAACCCCATGGAATGGTTGATTAGCCTGGTCATACTTGTAGCCCTTGAGGCGGTCTTGGGCATCGATAATTTGTTGTACATAGCCATCGAATCCAGTCGCGTCGAGCCATCAGAACGCAGAAAAGTTCAACGGATTGGAATCTTTGGTGCGGTGATTATGCGTGTGGTCTTGTTGGTGCTGCTCGTTCAACTTATTCAATGGTTTCAGTTGCCTTTTGCTACGGTTAATTGGGAAGGCGTGATCCAAGCGTCTTTCAACGGCCATAGCGTCATCGCAATGGTCGGTGGAGGCTTTATTGTTTACACCGCTGTTAAAGAAGTGTGGCATATGATTGCAGGCGATCTCAGTTCGCATGACAAACAATCCAAACCCAAATCTGCTCGGGCGGCGATTTTGGCCATGGTTCTCATGAACGCAGTATTTTCCTTTGATAGCGTTTTGACGGCGATCGCACTCACGGACAGCATGGCAGTCATGGTGGTAAGCATTTTGCTGAGCGGTGTGGTAATGCTGATGCTCGCCGATCGGGTGGCAACGTTCCTAAAGAAAAACCGAGCGTATGAGGTGCTCGGTTTGTTCATTTTGTTACTGGTCGGGGTGATGTTGCTTTCCGAAGGTGGGCACCTGGCCCATTTGACCCTCTTCGGAGGTGAAGTGCATGCCCTCAACAAGACCACATTTTACTTCGCGGTTGCCGTTCTCATCGCGGTGGATTTGGTCCAATCACGCTATCAAAAACGCCTGGCAAAAGCTCAAGAGTCCTCCTCCGTCGAATAGCTGGAGTTGTGGACGTTGGTGACGGCACGTCCAGATGGATCGACGACATTTTTCAAGCTTTCGTTCCATTCCAGGGCCTTCTCAGTGGAGCACGCCACGGATTTGCCTCCGGGTACTGAATTTGCTGCAGCGGCGGTAGGGAAATGCTTTTCAAAAATGGTGCGGTAGAAGTACCCTTCTTTCGTGGCCGGTGGATTAATAGGGAATCGAACTTCGGCGCGTTCCATTTCTTCATCACTGACCAAACGCTCGGCATGGTCCTTGAGTCCGTCGATCCATCCGTAGCCCACTCCGTCTGAGAATTGCTCTTTTTGGCGCCAAAGGACCTCATCAGGAATGATGCCTTCAAAGGATTCTCGAATGATATGCTTTTCGATTTTGCCGTTGCCGCCCATTTTCGCGGAGGGGTCGAGGTTCATCGCATAGTTGACAAAAGGCTTGTGCAGAAAGGGTACGCGTGTTTCAATACCCCAAGCCATCATCGATTTGTTGGCCCGTGAGCAATCGTATTTGTTCAAGGCCAAAACCTTTCGTACGGTCTCCTCATGAAACTCCTTGGCATCAGGGGCCATGTGGAAGTAGAGGTATCCGCCGAATAGTTCATCGGCGCCTTCGCCACTTAGGACCATTTTGATCCCCATGGCTTTGATTTGACGAGCCATCAAGTACATAGGCGTGGAGGCCCGGATGGTGGTGACATCGTAAGTTTCGATGTGTTTGATGACATCTTCGAGGGCATCAAGGCCTTCTTGGATGGTAAATACCAATGGGTGGTGGATTGTACCGATGTGATCAGCCACTTTCTGGGCAGCGGCCACATCCGGACTGCCCTCGAGCCCAATGCTGAAGCTGTGTACTTGAGGCCACCAAGCCTCAGAATTGTCTCCATCGTCTACGCGTTTTTGCGAGAAGTTTTTTGCAACCGCAGCAATTACCGAGGAGTCAAGACCACCGCTAATGAGCAAACCATAGGGCACGTCACCCATCAAGTGAGACTTGACGCTTTGTTCCAGTGCGGCGCGCAATTCTTCTTTTTTGTACGCTTGTTTGGGTGCTGTTTCCCAATCCATCCATGTTTCTTCGTAGTACCTCTTTGGGGCTGCATCTTCCGAAGACCATACGTGCCCCGGAGGGAATTCACTCACATCCTCGCACAAGGGTTCAATGCCTTTCATTTCCGATGCGACCAGCAGGGCGCCGTCGGCGGTGTGGCCATAGTACAAGGGAATGATGCCGATGGGGTCGCGACCAATAAGCCATTGATCTTTCTCAACGTCGTAAAGAACAAATGCAAACATGCCCTCGAGGTGATGCGCCAAATTCCGCCCGTGATCTCTATACAAACCAAGGATTACCTCGCAGTCGCTTCCAGTCTGGTAGGGGAAATCAGTTGTTTCTGCGCGAAGTTGTTTGTGGTTGTAGATTTCGCCGTTTACGGCGAGTGCTGTGCCCGTATCCCGGTCCAACAGGGGTTGAGCACCGCTCGTGACATCTACGATAGCGAGGCGTTCATGGGCCAACACTGCATGTTCATGCTGGAAAACACCAGACCAGTCGGGCCCCCTGTGGCGTTGCCTTTTAGAAATGGAAAGGACAGCCGCTCGGAGCTCGTCTGCATGAGCGTTGGAGTCCAGGATTGCAGTAATTGAACACATGTAAAACGTTTTTTGGATGGCTTACGGATGAGGCGGTATGGAAGTTGCATTTTGAACCATCAAATTCTAGGGCTTGGTAATACCTTTGGAAGAACTCAGAAATTTAGGAACCATGGTTTGGAAAATTAAACTCTTACTGCTTGTATCGGTGCTCAGCTTGCATGCGTCGCTTTTCGGTCAGGTTGCGGCTGATGAAACGCCTTTCATTGAACACGAAGTTTTGGTGATGTTGTCCAGCGATGTTCAGCCGGATAAGGTGTTGACGGAGTTGGCAATGGAGGTGAATTTTGAAGTGCTCGATGTTCCCTCGCCATCGACGAAAATCTACCTGTTGCATGTAACGGGCGCGGACTGGACCGAATCAGTGGGTAAATTCAGAACCCATCGCCATGTTCGGGCTGCTCAGTTCAATCACTTGGTGTCAGAGCGGGAGACCGTTCCAAACGATCCCAACTTTGGCCAGCAATGGCATCACGTAGAGTCGGGTGATCACGATATTGATTCGGACCTCGCATGGGATGTGACAACCGGTGGTGTGGCTGGAAACGGTGCGCGTATTGTTGTGGCCGTGTTGGAAGGCGGAGGCTCCAACTACAGCCACACCGATCTAATTGACAATCACTGGACCAACCCCGGTGAAGTGCCAGATAATGGGATAGATGACGACAACAACGGTTATGTGGATGATTACAACGGTTGGAATGTTGGCAACAACAGCGACAACATCGCGGGGGGTGGCCACGGTACGTCAGTCAGTGGTATGATCGGTGCTACCGGCAACAATGGAACGGGCGGAGTCGGCGTGAATTGGGATGTGGACATCATGCAGGTTGACATGGCCAATGGACTCTCCGAAAGCAACGTAATTGCAGCGTACGAATACCCCAAAACCATGCGCGACCAGTTCAATTCAACTGGCGGGCTTGAAGGGGCTTTCGTCGTAGCCACAAATGCCTCGTGGGGCATCGATCAAGCCAATCCTGCCAACTACCCGGCATGGTGCGCATACTACGATGAACTCGGTGCATCGGGTATCTTGAATTGCGGCGCGACGGCGAATCAATCATGGAACATTGACAACGTAGGGGACATGCCCACTGGTTGTTCATCCGATTACATGGTATCCGTCACGGCGACGAATGACAATGACGTGCGAACTTTCAGCGGATACGGTGTGGAGAGCATAGACCTGGGAGCCCCAGGTGACCAGGTATACCTGCCCAGCGGTTCGAGCAACTATGGTAACACCAGCGGTACGTCGTTTGCGAGCCCATGCGTTGCCGGAGCCATTGCCCTTGTGTACAGTGTTCCTTGCCCTGACTTGGCAGAACTAGCTATTGCGAATCCGCAAGGAGCTGCTGATTTGGTGATGGGTTACATTTATGACGGTGTTGACGTGGTGCCCAATTTGCTCACGGAAGTGGCCACAGGAGGACGCCTTAATGTGGCCAATTCGGTCAACCTTGCTATTGCTGGATGCGGTCCGGTAGACTGCTCCATCGAGTCCTTTACAGCGACAGCTGAGTGCGTTTACGACATGGACGCCGATACGGTGCTAACCACTGCTGCACTGGATGCATCGTTCTCTAATTTTCTTTGTACCGCGGACGCGGTGTGTTACAAAGATTCAGCCTCAGAGGAATGGACCTGTGAACTCACTGAGACGCTGGAAGGAGATTTGAACAACACGTCGACCTTGACATTGGCCGGTTTGATCCCGAATACCTCGTATGACGTCTTTTTCTCACTCGATTCGGTGGTGAGCGATACCATCACATTCGATACGCCTGACTGTGGTGCGTTGGTTCCAGGGTGCACAGATTCCGGTGCATTGAATTATGATGAGACGGCCACGATTGACAACGGCGGATGCGAATACCCGTGCACCGATGTAGTGCTTACGATAACGACCGACTGCTGGCCGGAGGAAGTCGGGTGGGCGATTGTCAGTGAAAGTGGCGAAGAATTGGCCAGTGTGGCTGCGGAAACTTACCAAACCGAAGAAGCGGAGGAAGTATGGGAAGGTTGCCTAGTCAATGGGTGCCACGTCCTGACAATTACCGATGAATACGGAGATGGAATGTTTGGTAGCCAATGGGGTTCTTGTGATGTCGACGGAAACTACGTCTTCACCACCGCTGATGGTGCGGTCATTGTAGCCATGGGCGATCCGGATTATGCTGATGCTATTTCTCATGAATTCTGTTTGCCGGTCATTTCGGGATGTACGGAAGCGGGCGCATGCAACTACGAAGAATTGGCTAATGCAAATGATGGCAGTTGCTACAGCGTCGGCGATGCCTGCGATGACGGTGATGAGGAAACCGTGTTGGATGCTTATACCGCTGATTGTGAATGTTCGGGTGTGCCTGCCGTGTTAGGATGTTTGGATGAGGCGGCGTGCAATTTCGATGCCGATGCTAATGTGGACGATGCATCTTGCTTTTACGTGGCGCAAGGCACCATTACCGGTGCTCAAACCGCGACTGACATGACCACGGAAAGCTACACTTACGATGGAAGCTCCGAAAACAACTATTCGTGGGCCGTCAGTGGGGGATCCATCCAAGGAGAATTTTTCGGGGTTGGATTGCTGACCGTAGATGTATTGTGGTCTTCCACAGGAAATGGGTTCATAACGGTGACAGAAACGGATGTGGATGCCGGGTGCACCGGAGATGTCACATTGGAGGTAGATCTGCTGGTGAACGCTGTTAGTGAATTGGAGATGATGGGTATGGTGTTGTTTCCAAATCCCGTAGAAGATATTATTACCTTCTCAACGCACGATGCGCTCCAAGAGACTGAGTGGTTGGAGCTGATTGATGTGCGCGGCCAAATTGTGCGAACGTGGCCAGCTATGAATGTGCAGATGAACCTGGATGTTCAAGATCTAGCCGTGGGCTTGTATTCGCTGCGAATCGGAATGGAAGATGGCAACGTGGTATCTGCTCCGGTTGTGATTCAGCGTTAATGAGACTCCGGACGGATTTACGCGTCAGTAGGTCCGATTTCGAACCAAAAAGAACCTCCATGGCGCTCGACGCCGTGGAGGTTTTTGTTTTTCCAAAGCGGAGTCAATATCGCTTGCATTTCCGGTTGCTGAGCCACCCAAAATGCCGGGAGGATGGGGCGGTAGCGCACGGGATTGCTCATGACCATGGCTGCGAGCATGTATTGCTCTGAATAACCACGATCACACATGTCTTGAGGGTAATCCCAGGGTAAGTAGACGTCATGTACCTGCACTGTGACACCTGGTTTGAGTCGTGGAAGCCATTCCAGAAAAAAAACGGTCGCGTCGGAATTGGGCAGGGCGCGGTGGCTGTTGTCGATGAACAAAATGTCACCAGCATTTAACTCTTCTGCCCATTCGATTCCAACTTGCTCAAACGGCCTGCGGACAATGCGCTGTGCTACTTGGTCGATGTCTGCACGGGGGTAGGGGTCGATGCTGATGATTTCGGTGTCGGTGCTATACTGGCTTTTCGCCGCTGCTGCGACCAGCGTGGAATTGCCCGAGCCGACTTCCATGTATTTTCTTGGCCTTTTCTCTGCGATGTACATGTACAGCGCTGCCATGTCTAGCCCTGGCAGGAAGCTGTTGTTCCAAGCGGGAAGTAGGGGGTTGGATTCATCTGATCGCTTGCGAATAGCATGCAGTTGTTCGGTATAATTTAGAATGCGCTTCACTTCTCCTGCGATGCTCTGTCTGTGTTCATCGAGGATGGTATTGATCTCCATGAGGCCTTCGCCTGACTCAGGGCGCGAACGCGGCTTGAAATCTACGCGGTAATCGAGGTGAAGGGTCTGCCACCGTTTCGAAACAAAACGGTAAATGGATTTTAGGGTGCTCATCCTTTTCGCTCGTCAGCTATTTGTTCATCCCATTCATTGCGCAATCTCAGGGCTTCCTTTTCCGTCCAAGCACGAGTTTTTTCGAGCATCTCACCACCATCGGGGAGGCAGAAGGTTGGGCCATAAGACACCTTGACATCGATATGTCTCGCGCCAAATTGCTTCCAGGCGTGCGGCACAAACATGGACTGTCCTACCCATGCAATGTTGGGGTCTTTGTATTCGATGGCAATCGGTGTCACAGGGAAACCTCCTTCGGCGCTGATGTAGAACATTGAAGGACGGTACTCTAGCAAATCGGGTCCTGCATGGGTGGTGCCTTCTGGAAAAATAACAATACCAAAGCCATCTTGCAAGCGTTGTTTAACGGATTCTCGGGTTTCCTTGCGGCTTTCCTTGCTTTTGCGGTTGACCCAAATCGTTCCCAGTAGTGTCGCGCCCCAGCCGATGATGGGCCACGATTTACTTTCCACCCTTCCCACAAAAACAACTGGTGTCTTGGCCGGAATCATCACTGCATCAATATAGCTGCGGTGGTTACCCATGAGAATGGACGGCTCTTCCGGCAATGTACCCGTTACGAACACCCGAATTCCCATCAAGGCGTAGACGCGGTGGATGAATTCAATAAGAATTCGGTGGATGTGCTTGCGATCGGCACCGCGAAAAATGCGGACCATTCCTAGCTTTAACGTATAGGCCAGACTTAGGAGAAGAAATCCCGGAATGCGGTAACTGGAACGTAGAAAGCGCGCAATCATCTGTGCGAAGATAGGTTCAAGCGTTGGATGAAATCAGATTGGTGCACAAAGGGCAACTTTCTAAATTTTTTGGACGGTTCGGCCACGAGGTTGACTTTTAAGTCGGAGGTCAGTGGGTGGTCAAAATTCATCCCATAAGCACAGAGAAATAGTCCTTTTCCTTGGTAGCGTTCGCCGGGGATTCCATAGCGGTCATCGCCAACAATGCCATGCCCCGAATCAAATAAATGCCGACGGATTTGATGGGTTCGACCGGTGATAGGTTCGGCATGGACGAAGCTGACTGGTCCGGTTCCGGCCATTCGTCCTTGTGCCAGCATCGCCACACGGGTCTTGGCGAACTTCCCGTCCAATGGCCATACCATATTCAATGAGGGAGGAACTTGACCGTGCACCAGCGCTACATACCGCTTGTTGATGCTCCTTTGTTCAAATAACAAACCCATTTCTCGAGCAGCGGACTTATTCTTTCCGAATACGACCCATCCGCTTGTTCCGAAGTCGAGGCGGTGGCACGGCAAAACACCGCTCTCCGAAGTCTTGTCCAAGCATCGGTTCACCGCCTGTACAAAAGTGCGTCCGCTATTGCCGGAAGTCAGCACTCCGTGTGGTTTCCATGCGATAACGAGGTGCTCGTCCTCGAATCCAAGATGCACTTCCGTGTTGTTGGGATTCACGGCTTTGGGAGGGGGACGTTCATTTCATGAAACATGAATGCCCACTTGTCCGCCTGTTCGTCCAGAATTTTCGAGGTGGGTTTGCCGGCTCCGTGGCCCGCATTCTTATCGATGCGGATGAGCGCCGGGCGATCGCCGGCCTGACAGGCTTGAAGCCGCGCGGCGAATTTGAAGCTGTGTGCGGGTACAACACGGTCGTCGTGGTCCGCCGTTGTGACCATGGTTGCCGGGTAAGTGGTTTCGGGTGCAAGGTTGTGATAAGGGCTGTAACCTGCGAGGTTATCAAAATCGGCTTTGGAGCTATCTGCACATCCGTATTCAGGTATCCATCCCCATCCTATGGTGAACCGATGGTAGCGCAGCATGTCCATGACGCCAACTGCCGGGAAGGCAACACCTGCAAGGTCTGGGCGCTGGGTCATGGTCGCACCGACGAGCAAACCACCATTCGATCCACCCGCGATGGCCAGGCGACTCGATTGGGTGTAGCCTTCGTCGATGAGGTATTCGCCAGCTGCGATGAAGTCGTCGAATACGTTTTGTTTCTTGAGCAGCATGCCTGCTTCATGCCATTCCTCTCCGAATTCTCCCCCTCCGCGAAGGTTAGGCATCGCATACACCCCCCCGTTTTCTAAAAGCAAAAGCAAGGACGAACTGAAGCTCGGGGTGAGGCTGATATTGAAACCGCCATACGCATAGAGGTATGTGGGGAGGTTGCCGTTCATTTCAAGTCCTTTTTTGTGGACGATGAACATGGGTACTGGGGTGCCATCCTTAGATTCATACCACACTTGTTTGGACTCGAAGTCACCTGGGTTGAAATCGACTTCAGGTGCCGCGAAGACTGTACTTTCACCTGTCGCCATATCGTAGCGGTAAATCGACGTGGGGTAGGTGAATGAGGTGAACGCATAAAAGGTCTCCGTCGCATCGGCTTTGCCTCCAAATCCGCCGGCCGTGCCGGCCTCATTAGGCAGTGTAATCTCGCGCGGGTTAGAGCCGTCCATGTCTAAACGTACAATAGCATTGCAGGCGTTTTTGAGGTAGGTCGCGAAGAGTTGGCCGCCGGAACTGCGCACTCCTTCGAGCAGGTGCTCGGAGGCGGGAATTACATCAACCCAATTTGAAATGTTCGATGCAGAAATTCCAGCCAACCGATAAGTGGGGGCATCGATGTCCGTCAGCACTAAGAATCGACCGTTGTGGTGGTCGACGACTGAACTGCGGGTGTTGAATCCTGGTATCAACGATTGCCACGTGGCATCGGGCTTGGTCAAATCCAAAAAGTCCAGGCTGTTGCCGTCTGTGCCGGTAGAAGAATTCAGGATGAGGTACTGTTTGTCCTCGGTCGCGTACGCGAAGTGATAACGATTCGGTTCGTTTTCGTTGCGGTAGATTAACCGGTCTTGTGATTGATCCGTTCCAACTTCGTGGTAATAGACGCTGTGGAAGGTGTTTTCGGCACTCAACTCACTGCCGTTGGGTGCGGGGTATCGGCTATAGTAAAATCCATTGCCCACCCAGCTTGTACCTGAGAATTTCACCCAGCGTAATACGTCACCCTGGGGCATACCCGTGGCGAGGTCGTAAACGTGAATCTCTTGCCAGTCGGAGCCTGCTTCATTTTGAATGACTGCGATGTAAAGGTTGTCTTCGTTGGCGCTTCCGAGTGAAGCGGTGACAGTGCCGTCTTCGCTCAGGGCGTTCGGGTCCAAAAAAAGTTTGTCTTCGCCGTTGAGTTCGTCGCGCACGTACCAAACGCTCTGGTTCTGAAGGCCGTCGTTTTTCGAAAGAAAGTAGCGGTCGCCGATTTTCCGAGGCATTCCAATCTTTTCATAGTTGAAGAGAGCTTCAAAGCGGTCGCGGAGTGGCTGGCGCCACTCCAAATTATTGAGGTATTCCTCAGTGAATGCAATCTGCCCGTCAACCCACGCTACGGTTTCCTCTGAACGGTCGTCTTCCAGCCATCTATAAGGGTCCGCTACTTCGATATCCCAGAGGGTGTCCTTTACATTTTCGGTGCGGGTCTGTGGGTAATCCAAAGCGCGTTGCATCTTAGAGGAATTGGTTTTGCAGTTGGTGAGGAGGAGGAGGGTAAACAGCACCAAAAAATTTGATGCAAAGCTTCGGAATGTATGAGCTGTGGGTTGGTGAATCATAAAACAGCAATTATTTTCCCCAAAAATACCGGAAACATGAGCAACGTGAGCGACGAAATTGACTTTCAGATTTATGGAGATGACATGCAGGCCGTAGAGGTGGAATTGGATCCAGGGGAGACGGTTGTTGCCGAGGCAGGAGCGATGAATTGGATGGAAGAAGGCATCCGCTTCGAGGCGAGAATGGGGGACGGTTCGGCTGTGAACTCGGGTTTCTTTGGTTCCGTGTTGGGTGCAGGTAAGCGCATGCTCACGGGTGAATCCTTGTTCATGACGCACTTTACGAACGACGGTTTGGACAAGCGACGGGTCGCATTTGCCTCACCGTACCCAGGTAAAATCATGCCGATTCAATTGGGCGAATTGGGCGGAGAAGTGATCTGCCAAAAGGATGCCTTTCTCTGCGCCGCGAGAGGAACAGAGATTTCCATCGCGTTGAACAAACGCCTCGGCGCGGGCTTCTTCGGCGGCGAAGGATTCATTTTGCAGCGCCTAAGAGGGCATGGAATGGCTTTCCTACACGCTGGGGGAACCATTGTGCAGAAAGAATTGAACAATGAAAGTTTGCGCATCGATACCGGATGCATCGTAGCGTACGCTGGACAAATCGATTATTCCATAGAAGCGGCCGGTGGCTTGAAATCCATGTTTTTTGGAGGAGAAGGTTTATTCTTGGCGACGTTGCGCGGCACCGGTACGGTATGGTTGCAATCTCTTCCGTTCAGCCGTCTCGCTAATCGAATTCTTGCAAATGCCCCGGAGATAGGCGGGAAATCCAAGGGCGAGAAATCTCCTCTTAGGCATCTCGGTCGCATGATGGACGGTGACTTTCGAATTTGAACTATCTTTGTATTAGAAGAAAGAAGAGTAAAGGCCTCTTTGGTTAAACGCTCAATTTTATACCCCTTCCTTTTCCCAGATGAAACTTTTCGTTGCCAAATTGAACCGTGATGTTCAGGATGAGCACTTGGTAGAGGCGTTCTCTGCTTTCGGTGAAGTCGCATACTCGCGCGTGATAACTGATCGGGATACCGGTCAATCGAAATGTTTTGGTTTTGTCCAAATGCGCGACGAGTCCTCTGGGAAAGCGGCCATCGAAGCCATGAATGGAGCGGAACTCATGGGCTTCCGGATTGTCGTCAAAGAAGCAGAAGAGCGTTCGCGTACTCGAGTCGCAGGTGCCGATCAACGGTCGAGCAAACGTCCTGACTCAACGGGAGATCGTCCGCGCTCACCCCAAAGAACTGATAGTTCAGAGTTCAGTCGCCAACCCGGGCCCTCTGAAACGCCTCAGCGTGATTCCAGACAGAAACCCACGGTCAAAAAGAGTAGCAAGGCCAAAGGCAATCGTGACATCTATGCCGACGGTCCGAAGCCTTCAAAACTTAAGAAGACCAAACCAAAAAACACGGACTGGTTGGACGATTTGGACGATTATTGATTCTTCGTTAGGAGAATAGCACAGGGAGTTTGCGCTCCCTTTTTTCGCGCAATTTTTTGGGGTTGAGGGTCATTGATATTGTTCCTTTCGGCGGACAAAAAATAGATTTAATCGAGATAATTATATTGAATATCGATAAGTGTAGGAAATTTCGCTATATTTACGATGCCATAAACCATCACGAAAATGAGCCGTATCCTACTGCTTTGCGCCGGAATTTTGTTCTCCGGACTCACTTTTGGTCAGTATTCACTGACAATTTCTGAGCATGCGACTGACTTAATCGAAGGTCAAACGACCTATCGGATGTACGTCGACATGGCCAATCCCACCGATTTTTTAAGTTCCGTTTACGGAAATGAAGGCGAACCGATGTCGTTTTCTACTTCCGACGGCTTCTACAATGACAATTTTGGTGGTGTTACGGCCGATAATATCAACACTGCCATTTTCGTCTTTGTTCCTACCGCCGAGGCGGATAGCTGGATTACCATCGGTATTGAATCGGCCACTACTGGTTCAGAAGTCCCAATTCAAGTCGTTGAAGACTCAAGTCAGCCCTTTCAAAGTGCATACCAAGCCAGCTCCGATCTGTCTGGTGAGGATTGGGTGGTTGACACCCAAACAGGCGGCGCATGGTTTGTCCTGAACAATACACCAAATGGATTGCCTGATGAGAACCTTCAGGTGTTGGTGATGCAATTCACAACTTCGGGTACATTTTCGGGTTTAATGAACTTCCAAATTTTCGAGGAGGGTCTTGGCACTTCGGATATCCGAAAGTCTATTGCATTTGATGGCACAGGAACGTTTTATCCAGATGGCGGAAATGGCGATGGAGCTGACGGTTGTACGGAGTCTACTGCATGCAACTACGATTCCGATGCAACGGACGACGATGGTTCATGTGAATACGCAGATTCGGGTTACGATTGCGATGGCAACTGCTTGAATGATACAGACGGTGATGACATTTGTGATGAATTCGAAGTAGCAGGCTGCCAGGATCAAGGGGCATGCAACTACGATGCGAACGCGACCGATTCTGACGATTCATGTG
>NZGF01000084.1 GCA_002690915.1 Crocinitomicaceae bacterium | reverse complement strand
GAAAGAAGGAAACTTCTACCAGGCATTTTGGGGCATTGAAGTCGCTGATCCGATGGCCACGGCAGCGGCTTTTGACCAACTCATCAAAGACAGCCAAGCCGACCTCGATAAGTACAATGTCGAAATCGCATTGCACCAAGCGATGGCAGGTCAAGATGGCGCAATTTCGCACTACATCTCGGCTAACTTTAAGGATTATGTGACCTTCATGACGGCGTCGCAAGCTATGTACCAATCGGAAGGCTTTGGTAAGTTTGCGCAAGCCACTGCGGCAAACAGAAATCCGTTGACGTGGACCCGAACGATTATGGGAGCCTTCAACGCGCCAGAATAATTCCTTCTATTGAGCATTCGCTTATTCATAACCTCCAAAAGCCCGGCCAAACGCTGGGCTTTTTTAGTCGGCATAATTCTTTGATTGTCCCGTCCCGACCATCCTTCCATATATTGCGGGATTCACAGGATGATTTCATCCCCAAACACCGGCCACGCTATGAAATGGTTACACGTTCTTTTTTGCTGTGTTTCACTCCAAACCTTTGCGCAATGTGAGTTCACGGAGGTGAGCATTGAAACGTCAACCGCCCAATGGGGCGATGAAATGTCCTGGGAACTCTTTCAGGCTCTGGACGGCAGCGAGCCGTTGTTGATTGCATCGTTTCAAGGTGAGTCAAACTGGACGACGTCGAGTCAAGTGCTGTGTTTGGAGGACGGGTGCTATTTTTTCGCTGCTTCAGATTCTTGGGGCGATGGGTGGAATGGGGGTGAGATTTCCAGCTCGCCGCTGCTTGAGGGGTTTCTCGATTCCTTTACACTGGACGATGGCTATGCGGGCTATCTCGCTTTTCAGGTTGGAGAAGGAGCTTGCGACACGAGCTTGCCGGGATGCACCGAGCCGGGCGCTTTGAATTTTGTTCAAGGGGCCAATACCGATGACGGCAGCTGTGTTTTCTTTGAAACGTTCGAGTACACGGTCAATTCGGAAGTGCTGGAACGGCAATACATCTATTATCATCCCGAATCTGCTCCTGCGGAATGTCCATTGGTCTTTGTCTTTCACGGGTACACGGGCAGTGCAGATGACATCATGCAGTATTCGGGGTTCAATGCATTGGCTGAGGAATTCGGTTTTGCGGTGTGCTACCCTCAAGGGACAACAGATTCTTTCGGGAATGCATTTTTTAACGTGGGGTACGATTTCCAATTCAATGAAAACGTGGACGATGTAGCCTTTACGCTGGCCTTGAATGATTACCTGCAAGCAAACTACGCGCTGGACGAGACGGCGGTGTATGGGACGGGAATGTCCAACGGGGGCGACTTTTGTTACCTGTTGGCGTGTCAGGCCTCGGATGTTTTTCAGGCGGTAGCACCTGTCGCTGGGATGATTATGCAAGACATCATGGATGCCTGCACCCCGTATTCGACGACCAACATTCTGGAAATTCACGGTACAGAAGACGATGTGACATACTACGATGGCGATCCTACCAATCAAGACGGCTGGGGAGCGTACCCGAGCATACCGGAGACCATGGATTTCTTCGCGGACTTGTTTCAGTTGGGAAACTTAGGCACTGGGCCATTGCCCAACACCGATGCGACCGACGGCAGCGAGGTGGAAGTCACGAATTGGTCCAACATTTCGGCGTGTCCTAGGCTTACACTTTACAAAGTCGATGGGGGCGGCCACGACTGGCCCGGCGCGTGGGGCAACATGGACATCGATGCAAGCCTGGTGGCGTGGGAATTTTTCGAAAGCACCTGCAATACCAACTTGCCGCTGAGCATCGAGCCTGCCCTGCCATCGGCTGAATCAATCGTGCAAGGCACGTGGGACATGCTGGGGCGTCCTTGTCCAGCGAACGCTGCCGGACAACTCGTCATCGAGCGGCTTTCCAACGGTCAGGTGCGCAAGGTCTTCCGGGCCGTGGAGTGACGGGATGCCACCTTCACAAGGTCAGCTGCATGCGTATGTCCGCTCGGTCGTATACGCATTCGGCAGGCAAAGGAATGGTCTCGAAACCGTACTTCTCGTAAAGGTGGATGGCGGGTTTGAGGGACGTGTGTGAATAGAGTTCCAGCGTATGCACCTCCCGTTCGCGGCAAACGCGAAGGATGAAGTCCATCATTTGGTGGCCAACCCCCGTGCCGCGGTGTTCTTCCTCGACAGCCATTTTGTTCAATTCCATCGTGCCTTCGCCCTGGGGCGTAAGCGCAAACGTCGCAATGGCTTCACCATTTAAGAGACCAACGTAGATGGCCCCGCCTGGCTTGATGACCATTTTTTCAGGATCTGAAAGCACCTCAATGTCGAAAGGCTCAAGCAGGAAGTAGGCGTTCAGCCAAGCTGCATTCAAATCAAAAAAGGCCTGACGGTACGCGGGCGTGTATGGCACAAAAGTCAGGCTTTGCTGTTCTTCGTTCATAGGGATGCTTTAGCGGGTTGTGTCGCATGCATTCAGCCCGTTTATTCTCCTCGCCCGGTTAATTCGATTTACCCCCACGCATGCAGTAAGTCGCGCGTCCAGAAGAACTACCTTTTTCCTCTAAAATAACGAATGGATGCAAAAAAAGGAAACGACTTTTATCATTTTAATCCTCGGAGTTCTTGGTTGTCCGACAGTTGGCGCAGGGCAAATCAACACCTACTCCATTAACGATACAGTGACAGAAGCCTCCGGTCCGTTCACGCTGAACGTTGACGGGGACGCGAGCAACGATTACACCTTTGAGATCTTCCCGTTATCCGGCAGCTCCACTGCTGCGCGGGTGGTTTCACTCTGGGACTCGTACGTCATGGACGCTTCCACATTTGGTTACCCCGACGGCCTCAACTGCGGAGATGCTGTGACCGGTCCCTACACTTCGGGAAATGCGGTCTTGGGGACCGATGTGGGCGGAGGAGGCTCCTTTACCGGGGCAGGATTGAAGTTCTTGGGCCTGAAGATGGATGCAGGAGGAGAAAGCTACCGGGGGTGGGTTTCCTTGGAAGTGGCGGCGAGCAACGATACCATCATCCTCCACGACGTCGGCTACTCCACTGTGCCCTACAATGCGATTGCAGCCGGTCAAATGAGCGACGAAACCGATCCGCCCTTATGCGACTTCATTTATACCGTGGGTACACAGTTTGAAATCGAAGTGGCAGCACCCACCACGGGCAATGGCCTGCCTTCGATGGCTCCGGTCTTCATCATCACTTCCACTGGTGACTTGGTCCTCGCTGAGGACAGTTGTTTTGCAGGCCCTTGTACCCACCTCGTTTCGAATGCAATGGGGGCCGATACCATCACCACGTGCATCGGCTACGTCGTTTACGGTGCCGAGATGTGCATCATGGATACCCCCACTTGCTGCGTGACACAAGCCTGGAATGAGGAGTCGCAAACTTGGCAGATTGCAGAGACGGCATCAAGCATCGAGGTCGAGCCGGCACATGATGTGGTCTTGTATCCCGTCCCAACAAGTAATCAACTGAACATCCAAGGCCAATTTGATGACTTGCGCATTTTTGATGTTTTCGGTCGGTTGGTAATGACTTCTGGCCAGGCCACTGTGGTAGATGTTTCCGGCTTGGCAGCAGGGGATTACTTCATCGAAATCGCATCGTCCAAAGGGCGGTGGACGGAGAAGATTCAGGTGGTTCGATAACGCTTGCACACTTATTACAGGATAAGGGTTTGAACGATTCAATCGTTGTGTGGCAGCATCCTGGATTGCTCACCTTCTAGAATCTTTTTAGGCATAGAGCGGCCGTTCACATCTCCAAGGGATGTACTTTGAACAGGAACTTCAATTGCATGAGAATTCAACTCACATTGATCGTTTGGTTGGTCGGGATTGCCACCAGCAGCTTTGCTCAAGATGAGCATGAAACAAATGGCGTCCTCATGCGCTATTTCGAGCGCGTCTTTGGTCAAGCAGAGGATTCGACTGCGGCGAAGTTCATTCATTATCCCACCCTTGCGTATGCGCCGGAGACCAGCTGGGAGTTTGGCGTTTCGAGCCTGTATGTGTATTCGGCGAATCGAGATTTGAAAAACCGTTTGAGCGAGGTCAAGTCGTTCGCCTTTTTGACCTTGGAGAATCAATACGGTCTGTGGCTGGACCATGCGTTGTATAGCGACGAGAACATTTGGTTTTTTTACGGAAAGGCACGGTACCAGAGTTTCCCGCTTTTTTACCATGGCATCGGAAGGAACAGCCCAGAAGAGGTTCAAAGCATAATCGATGGAGAGTACCTCTTGATCCGTGAGAGGATCATGCGGGAGACGTGGCCGTCCTTGTATTGTGGACTCGAACTGGATTACCAAGGGCTAACGGGTATCGAATACCTCGATTCAGCCGAAGATTTTATAGTGCCCGAGGTTGGAAGCATGGGGTCGAGAAACATGGGCTTGGGCTTGGGGGTGATTTACAACAACATCCACAATGCCATGAATCCAAGAAAAGGGGTGTACAGTGAGTGGGGTTTCTTAAGTTACCATTCACTGGATGGGCGTGACTTCAACTTTATCTCTTACATCGCAGATACGCGTGTATACCTTCCGCTTCAAGAGAATACAGTTCTAGCTATACAAGGCTACAGCCAATTGACATCAGGCAATCCGCCCTTCAACATGCTGGCGCTCATGGGAGGGGAAAGCCTGATGAGGGGGTATTACCTTGGAAGATTTCGAGACAAAAACCTCATCGCGGGTCAAGTTGAATACCGCATTTTGCCTTTTTCTTTTTCCAAGCGGGTGGGTGCCAGTATCTTCATGTCGATGGGCCAGGTATTTGGCGATGATCGCTCGTTTGAATGGGACCACTTCCTTCCGGCCGGTGGGGCCGGACTTCGTTTTTTAATCTTTCCAGAAAAGGACATTTACACCCGACTGGACATGGCCTTTACAGCAGAAGGCAGCGGCATATATTTCTTCATTGGTGAGGCATTCTAAGCCAGCAGATTGGCACGTGCCCGTGCAGTCTTGCGGCAACTCATGTTTTTGCGGCACAGCTGCAGCGGTTGACCCCATCTTTTTTATCGCTTGTACGCCTCGGGATGGTTGTCCATGATTTCGATTGCGATGCCATGCAAATCGGTAATAAAACCGGTGTCGTAATTGTTTAAGCTCAAATCATCGCCGTAAATGCTGGCCAACCAAACCAGCGTCCCTGCTTCAATGACAATTTGGCCTTGGTGTCCTTTGTCGTCGCTGAAGATGGATGTCGGCTTCGCTCCAAAAAGAGCGATGTCGTCCTCGAGGAGGTCATCCTGTTGCATTTGGGCCAATTCGATGGTTGCCCAACCTGTGGGAATTGAAAAAATGTTCATCCCTGGAAATTCAGCCCTCAAACTGTCAACGACGGTTGTGTGCCAATGGTCAACGACCGCGGGATAGAAGTCATGGATATTCGTGTATCCGTAGGATTGTGCCGTTGAATCCCATGAGGCAGGAAAGTCGACGGGCGGAAGGGCAATGCCAATCTCAATGTCAGGATTGTTCTGTAGGGCATAATTGATCCATGCCTTGTGGCCTGCAATGGGGTCAGTTGCATCACCTCCGGACGTTATTGCGAACAACTCAACGCTCCCTGCGTCGAGAGCCGCCTTGATGGTCAGGCTCTCTAAGGCTGTTGAGTCGTTCCAAAAACTGCTGGGCCAACCATTCTCTCCACCTCGATTGACAATGGTTCTGTTGTGTTCTGTGTATCCCGCATCTGCAGCAACAACATCCAAATTTTAAGCGTATGGCCGGAAGAAGCTGTTGCCAATGAGCACCATTCGTTCTCCGTCAGGTGTTGCAGTGGGACATTCATCTTTTTTGCAGGCGGATAAGCCGAGGATGAAACAACAAAATAGTCCTGTAGTACGAAGTAGAGGCTTCATATGGATTCTTGTTTTTGTGGGTAGATGCGGGGATGTTAGTAATTGTAAGGATGAGACATGAATTCCACAAGAACGTTTAATACGGGGTTCAGGTTTTGGTCAGGGGATCAAGGATGCACGGCCTATTGGATTGATTGCGACATGTAACGTTTGCTTCTCAATCTTCTGGATGTTACGTTTGCGTTACAATTAAACGAACTCATGCAGTACCAAGCGGAAATTCTTATTCCAATTTTCGGGATTTTAGCGGGCATCAGTGTACCCCTGGCTACCTTTATTTGGCTCTACTTCGATGCCAAAGGAAAACGAGACGCTATTGTCGAAATATCCAAGAACCTTGAGGATAAAGAGAAACTGGAAGAGCTGCTCCAAATCTTTGAGGAACGCAAAAAGGAGCCGTTGGATTACCGCAGAAACGGCGTGATCACGATTTTCGTCGGCATCGGTCTTTTTGTGTTCGGGTTCCTCGTTATTGGCCGCATATTAGAAGGCGTCGGTGCGATGATTGCGCTGTTTGGTGTCGGCACCCTGATCGCGGGCTACCTATACCCAAATACGGGCAAAGAAATTACCCAAGCGGTTCAGGATTTTGAAAAGCGCTGAAGTTGGGGAGGGACCACAAAAAATTGCTCAATCGCCTTGAGCATCATCGCAAGGCGGCCAACATGACCCAGCAGGATTTGTCCGTTGCGGCTGAGGTATCCCGCAAAAGCATCAATGCCATCGAGAATGGCGTTTATGTGCCTTCTACCGTTCTCGCATTGAAAATTGCCCAAACACTGAATTGCAGCGTTGAAGACCTCTTCGAGCTTCCTTGACGCACCTGCGGTGTTCAACGGCACCTTGTTCCGTATATTTCAATCATGGCTCGTTTTGCAGTCTTACTCTTCGTTTTCGGCTTGAGTCAATCAGCCTACTCGCAATCCTGGAAAGGAATCGATGCGTCATTTTTACCCGAAATGATTGACGATGGAGTGGTTTACCTTGATCAGGAAGGGGTTGAAATGGAATCGCCACGCGACTGGATCGCAGAGCAAGGGGTGGATTTAGTGCGGTTGCGTGTTTGGCACAATCCAAGCCCTGGCCTTCGAAGCTCTTGGCTGGAGGTGCTTCAGGAAGCGAAACGGTGGGATTCGTTGGGCATTTCCCTCATGATCGATTACCATTTCAGCGACACGTGGGCGGATCCGGCCCACCAAGAAACCCCAGCCGCATGGAGCGGTGGGTCGTTTGAAGAAGTCGAGGCGTCCATGCTCTGTTGGCTGGAGTGCACGTTGAAGGCACTGGAAGCAAATGGAATTGAACCGGCACTGATTCAACTCGGCAACGAAATCGATCCCGGCATGATGTTGCCGCATGGAGCGGTCAGCGATGGTTTCGGACCACTCGCGGAGTTGTTGGGATCCGGTCACGGTGCAGTCGAAGATGTATTCCCAAATTGCCCAGTAGCCGTTCACGTTTCGAACCTGGAGATGGCACCGTGGTTTTTTGGCGAGTTGGCGGACGCCGGCTACGCGCCAGATGTTGCGGCCGTGAGCCAATACAGCAAATGGCATCTCCAGGACATCGATGGCATTGCTGATGCGGTTGCGGAGTTGCATGAAACGGCGGGCATTCCTGTTTTCATTGCAGAGACCGCATATGCGTGGACAACCGATTGGGCGGATTGGACGGACAACCTGTGGTGGTTCGGTGATGAGACACCGGGGTATCCGTTTACGCCTGAAGGCCAGGGGGCTTATTTCAATGCCTTGCAAGCAGCCTTGGATCAATTGGAGCCGGGTGTTTGCATGGGCTGGTGTTATTGGGCGCCTGATTGGGTGGCTTCGCAGGGGGAGACAAGTTCCGAGGGAAGTCATTGGGAGAACGCGGCCCTCTTTGATTTTGATTGGCAGGCGCTTCCAACGTGGGACGTCTTTGACGGCCCCTGATTTTTTCAATACAGAAGTAGGATGGACGCCACAAGCGCGGTGCATGTGCGCGTTTTCGGTTAGCTTGCCCTCATGCGCTTTCTCATGGTCACAGTTTGCCTCGGGTTGATTTGCATTTCTAGCTTGGGACAAGGCATCACAAGTCCGGCCGGCGTCATGACGGTCAAGCAAGGCGTGTGGGAAAGTGGAATCAGGGTGGAACTTGATGGGCACGTATACCGGCCTGCTGCAGCGGCGCGATTGTGTAGTGGATGCCCCCAAGCCCGACATCATTTCCTGGCCGCCAAGCGCAAGCGAGTTTGGAGCTTTGGTTTGGCCAACCTTGGAATCGTACAATCCGTCACTGGAGCGGTTCAACTCGAAAATGAGAATGCAATTGGCGCCTTCAATGCGGCCGTGGGCGGGTTGTGGATGACCCTTGGAGCAGCACGCGACAGGGCCGCACGCCGAGAATTAAAAAGTGCTGTGGAGGCCTACAACCGCTGCCAATTTTTCGAGCGATGATTCATCCGAGATGTTAAACGTAAACGCGAAAGCAACAGCCTAACCGAATGCTGCGTTTGGACGTCATGGATGGTATGAAAAAAGGGTTACGCAGCGCGTTGTTGTGGATGATTTTCGCAAGTGCTCCATGGCAAGCGCTCGCCCAAACGGAAGGAAACGAGAAGGGTTCAACAACGGCGTTCAAGTGGAATGCGACCGATGCATTGGTCGGGCGATGGGCATTGGGCTTTGAGCAATCGGTCGGCGCAAACTTCGCCCTGGGCTTGGAATTGGATTTCATCCATCGCGAGCGATTCATGGAGTTCAAAAGTGGACCGCACCCATGGTACCCCGAAGAGCATGCCATAAAGCGAGGGCTGATCACTGAACCTTACATGCGTTGGTACCCGCGTGTCGATGTGCGCGGCCAAGGGGTTTACGCAGCTGCTGCGGGATTTTTGGGCTATGCGCGGTACCAATTCGTCGAGCCCAACACGTTCGGTGACCCAAGCTGGTCGGCCTTCGGGGGATCGTTACAAGTTGGTTACCAGCGGTTGATCGGTCGCTGGGTTGTAGATGGATACCTCGGTGGGACGTGGGCCAACGATGATTATTCGGGCGCCTACATCGAGTCCACCGCTCTTTTCCCGCCGCCCTCGGGATGGCGCGTCTCCGCTGGTTTGCGGCTGGGCGTCATGCGCCAAAGGTGAGGCGCACAACCCGTTGTTGAGCCCAGCTCTATTTGCCCTTTAGCATCCACTGGCCAATTTGAGGGTAATCATGTTTTCCCCGCTGCCGGACGGACCCTCAAATCGAACGCGAAGCACAATGCAATCGACCACCACCAAGGGGGAATAAGGACTGGGAACGGCAATCAAGCTGTATTCATCTTCCGGGTTGTAGGCCCCGCATTCGGCCTCAAATGCCGCGAGGAGCTCGTCTTGTTCCAAAGCATGAAACTGACGTTTCTCATTTGCATTGAGCGGGACCGTCTGAAAAAAGTGCTCTGTACAATGCAGGTCCCTCCACGGAGCCGCAAACCGATTCCAATTTTCCAGACTGCATGTGGTGCCATCGCCTGGAAACGTCAAGATGTTTTCGTGGCGTTGAGCGACCTCTACAATGGAGTAGCCGTCCGCAGGTTCCAAAAAGAAAAACCGATTGGACCACTTGGATTCAAAGTCCAGCGGGATGATGAGGGAATCGTGGGCATCCATGTCGCCCGGTGTGAGAAAGCGTTCTTCCCAAATGGCATTGCGCGGCATCGCATCGTCATGCACCGTAAACAGGCTGAATTCTTGAAAGGCGACTTCGTGGTGGACGAATCGACTGGGCTCGCGATTGAACATGCGGTCGCCCGTTTCCTCAGAAAGGCCGAGCGAGATGTGCCCAGATTCATCGACAGTGACGAGGTGGTAGGACTGGTGATAGATGGGGTCCTGGGTAGGGCGCTCGCGGGTCGGAATGGGTTCGTATCCGTAGGTCAATTGAAAAAACTCAAATCCTTCAAGGGTAGGGTTGTAATGGACCGCTTCAGTGAAGGAGAAGGAGCGCCAGTTCTTTTCATACAAGTAGCCGTAATGGTCACGCAGCAGAAAACTTTCGATCGGGACACCATTTCGCGAGATGCTCGCCAAGCGAATTGCCGGGCCGTGACGCGCGTGGAGCAACACGACCGCATGTTCGGGACGCAGCTCTATGATGTCTTCTTTTTGGATCGGTCGAAACGAACGCAAGGCGATGCTCCCATCCGTCAGGCTTTTCTTTTCGTGTTCATTGAAGAATTCCCAACCTGGTTGATCGAATCGAATGGCGGCGATCCACCCCAAGTCATATACGGAAGCGGAATCGCATGTGTTGGCCACGACGCACTCCAGACGCTGACCAAACTCCATGTATTCGGAGCTTTGACCAACCAAATTGCTTGTTGCTCCGAAGGTTAAAAGAAGAAAGGTGACACGCATTAAGCGACGCAACATGGGGTCAAATTAGGCATCGATTCGGGAGACGCCTTACTGAACGATGAACATGCGCGTCTCGCCATTTACATGAATCCCATACAGCCCCGGATCGAAGCGATGAAGCTCAATGGCCGTGCGCGTGGAAGCCACGTTGCCATCGAGGCAGCGGACGCCAGAGGCGTTGAAGATGTGAAAGGGCACAGGTGAGTTCAAGTGCTCCCCGTGGATTATTAAGTGCGACGAGGCCGGATTCGGGGCGATCGACCAAGTTGAGCGTTCTTCATTTTCCACGGCAAGCGGTCCACACGCAATACGGCCGTCCATATCAAATTCCTTGAGGTGATCCCAAATCACCTCGTGGCTCACAATGTCCATATTGCCGAACGCGCCCGGCCAATCGTGGTCGCCACCCAAGACTTTGTAATGCGTCAGCTCCCGGCACCCGTCGGCATCGGACCATTGGTAGCGTTCCACGGTACTGCCGTCCGAGGTGTTCAGGTCGGGTAGCTCGACCAGCTCAGCGTAGGGGAGCAGCTCGTTTTCGTCGATCCACAAGGCGTTTCCTTCGTCGCTGCTGTGGTAGTACAACGTGCCTTCGTAAACTACGCCGTCGTAATTCGAGGCGAAGTCGTTCGTGCCCAAGATGGTGACGATGGGCGTTGGGTGGGTCGTTTGGCAGTTGGCGTAGGACTCGGCGTACATGGTTCGCGCAACGGCCCCCACACCAGTGATTTGGTCGTTCAGGCGGCAGGCGAGGTCGTACACAAACCCACCGCCGTTGGAATACCCCATGGCGTAAACGCGGGTGAGGTCCACACCATGGAGGGTATGCATCTCGTCAATCAAGGCTGCCACAAAATCGATGTCGCTGTGCGGATTCGGGACCGTGAACGGTAAATCACCGCTCGTGACGACTTGCCAGTTGGTGGAACCCCCATCATTGGGGTCGGGCAAGGCTTGGGGGTAAGCCAAGATGAATCGCTCTTCGTCAGCGGTATCCCTCAAATCGCCGATGGCAAGCTGGCCCTCCGCCACACCTGAGCCGCCGTGAAAACATAGCACCAGCGGTACCTGTTCCTCAGCATCAAAGTCCACGGGTACGTACTGCAAATACGTTCGCGTCTGTCCGTCCACGACCAAGGATTCGGTGGTGAGCTGCGCAGAGAGCGCAGAAGCGCATAGTATTCCGGCAAGGAGCAAACTCGTTCGTATATCTTTAATTGGCGTCATGTGGGATGCAGTTGAGATCATTGAGGGTGGTGGTGTTTATTTATCTGGTTCTCTCGGAGAAAGGTACGTCTCGATACGCTCAATATCAATTGGGGCATGCCGCGCTGTATCGGCCTTTACAGTTCACGTTTTGCCTCAGCTCACAAAGCCTCCATGTAAGAAAAAACGCAGCAAGGCAAAAACTCCGTTTAAAGAGCCCGTATCTTATGGCATGCTTGCTTGTTTCCATATCCGGTGGCTGCTTCTCTCGCTCGCTACATGCGTGCTTCTTGGAGGGTGTTCGATCCAGAAACGGTCGCTCAATCCCGGATTGCACGTTGAGTGGAGAAAGGACCATGCGCCAAAAGTCGACGTCGGGGACAAGATGAAGCCGATCTGTAATCAATTGAGCCAATCTGAAGCTGAGCGTCTTCCCGCTCAGCTGCTTGCTTCTCAGCCGATCCCGGCTAAGGCAACCTTCACTCAAACCCGGCTGACTCGGAGAAAAAGGCAGTTTGAAATGTATGAACTGTTCGAAGCGAATGAAGTGATAAGAGCTCCGTTTAATCGACCGCATACGAGGCCGCAGCTGCAATCAGACACCATCTACTTGTCTGTAGAAGAAATTTATGTGCCACAGGTCAGTAATGACGATGTAAGCATTCACGGCGTGGCGTATGGAGCTTCACTCTTACTCTTAATCCTCGCATTGGTCCGGCTGAATTTTGCCGTCCTGAGCGTGGCTTGCCTTTTTGCCTTTTTGGGTCTTATCGCTCACATCGTATCAAGAGTTCGGCGCAATAAGCACCAGGCTCCCACGGTTCTTATTACTGTGTTGGGCATTATTCTGGGCATCGCTGCCACAAGTATGATTGCTTTAATGTCATTTTATGATATGATATTCAGTTGATTTTTTTGTTGCTTCCTTACTAGAGGAGCGGGTTTGAGGGCAAAATCCCAAAGCCCGAATGTTATCGATCTTTGCACTATGGATTCGTTGTCTCAAATCGTGTTGGGAGCTGCCGTGGGTGAGTTGGTTTTAGGGAAGAAACTGGGGAACCGGGCGATGGTGTGGGGAGCGGTTGCTGGCACCCTGCCCGACATGGATGTTCTCGGGCAGTTTTTCTTGAACGAACTGGACAACCTGGCCTTTCACCGAGGCATCAGCCATTCACTCACTGCCACCGTGCTGGGCTCCCTGTTTTTCGGATGGGCGACCGACCGGTTGTACCGCAGTCCGCATCACGCGAAGATTGCCATGGCGGCCAAGGCGTTTGCGGCGATCGTCCTAGGATTTGTGGTGAATTTCCTTACCCAAATCTTCTCACCGGGCGGATTTTGGCCGGTGGTGCTGTACATCCCACTCGCTGCATGGATTTTATGGCGGCACGGTCAGCGGCGTTACTTCAGCGGTTCGTGGGAACGGCCAGCGACCGATTTCAAGGGCTGGGTGCAGCTCTTTTTTTTGGGCTTCCTCACGCACATTTTGCTCGATTGCTTCACGACGTACGGAACGCAGGTGTTTGCGCCGTTCAGTGATATGCGGGTGGCGTGGGGCACCATTTCGGTGGTGGACCCCATTTATACCTTACCGTTTTTGATTTGCCTCTTAGTCGCTGCCCGCTTTGATCGCGAGGACAACCGCCGTCGCCGTTGGAATAGCGCGGGCATTGCGCTGAGTTCGCTGTACCTCGCTTTGACGGTGGCCAACCACGTCTGGGTGGAGTCCACGGTGGAGCAGGCACTGGCGGATCAACGCATCGATTGCGTATCCTTGTTCATTACGCCTACCATCTTCAACAACGTCCTTTGGAACGCTGTGGCTGACGCCGGAGATGAGTTCCTCTTGGCGCAGTACTCCATCTACGATGAGGTAGCACCGCGTTTCCACGCTGTTCCGAAAGGCTACGAACTGCTGCACAACCTCGATACGGATGAGACGCTCGCCGTGCTCCGGTGGTTCAGCGCGGGTTATTTCAACGCCGTGCGTTGCGATGACGGCCAGCTGCAGCTGAACGACCTCCGGTTTGGCACCTTCTCTGGCAAGGCCAACCACCCCGACGATTACATTTTCCGATTCAATTTGGAAGACCGCGGACCGGACGCATCCTATGGGTTCGAGCAAGCGCAAGGAGGCCCACCCGACACCAAGGCGGAGGACATGATGATGGACTTGATCGAACGCGCCCAAGGCCTTCCCGCGCCCACCGAATGAATCAATAAGGCGACTGGGCGCTGAGGCTTATGTGTTTCAGGACCGAGCCGTCGTCGAAATGGTAGAGGAGCAGGCGGCCGGGAGCATACCGGCACAAGCGTCCCAGCGCATCGGTGATGCGCACGAGTTGTTGGGATGCGGGTTGCAGCGATTCCACATCCAAGGGAGTGACCTGCATTTGCAACACCACTGGCCGGTGATCGCTTACGTTGGTGTCGAATTCAGACCACCCACCGGGCATGAAGGATGCGATATCCAAGCACGCGACCACCGTTGAGGGCGCCGCGAAATCACTGAAGAGTTCATTGGACAAGAGCAAGTGGTCTAGATGCGACGGCCAACCCGGGAAAGACCAGCCGGAACTGGGGCCTTCTGCGATGGCCATGTCGGCAAAGGCGTATTCGTTCGGTAGGTCCAAAAACGGTGCGAACACATTGTTGGTAGCTGGCTCTTGGATAAGATCGTTTAGGTCCCCGAGCACGATGACCCGTTCTTCGGGCAGCCCTTGCTGGATGTATTCATCGATCAGCATGCACGCCTCGTGGCGCCGTGTTTCTTCGTCGTTAGTATCCGACCAGTTGATGGTCCCGTTGCCGCAGCATTTGAAGTGGTTGTTGATGGCGTGAAACGATTCACCTTCGAAGGTGAAATGGAGCACCAATGGCGATCGCGGAAACGGACTCCAAAACGTGGAGGCGGTATAGATTTCATAGGCGTTTAGTACCTCGATGGCATCGGTGTTGTAGACGTAAACCAATCCCCCGAACCAACCGTCCATGAGCACATATTCGTACCCATCGATTGCATCGATCATGCCTTTGAAAGCAGTTGTATCGTCGATTTCCTGAATGGCCCAGAGGTCGATGTCGAGGTTCTGGATGATGGTCTGCACCCGCTCGATGGTGGCGTTTCCGTTCTTCGGAAACCACTCGATGTTCCACGTGGCGATGTCGAGCGTATTGGGCAAGCCAAACTCCAAATCGTCGAGGGTTTGCCCGTGGGCAGTACGGGCGAGAAATAGCAGGCCAATCAAGGCCCATCGTGCAGGTGTGGTCATGTTACAAAAGTAGCACGGTATCGCCACGATGAGGTGCAACAAAAAAGCAGGTCCCGAAGGACCCGCTTTTCTTCGAAAGAACATGTGCTATTACGCCAATTTTGAATTGTAAGCGCCGATGGCTGCTCCGCCTAGGATGCCATGGATGATGCCTATGACCCATTCGGTCATTGCGAACGATCCATCATAGAAGGTGTACTGTGCTGTGGCAAAGGCCTGGGAAAGCCCAAAGACAATGGCCATAATCATGGCGCCTTGGTAGGCGCCGCTTTTGGCATCGTTGACGCCCATTTTGTCAAAGACGTAGACCAACAGGAAGGCAGCAAGAATGTTGCCGAGGACAATGAGGCCCATGTTGGGTGTGTGAATGCAGCCTTCGTATTGAGCCATCATTTCAGCCGCAGCATCGGCGGTTAATATGCCGTAGTAAATTGCACCGAAACCAAACAGCGCAAGAAATCCTATTAGGGTTCCGAGGATTTGCTTTTTCATGAAATAAAGTTTTATATGGTGTAAATAAAGATTTTTCTTTGCAAGCCTTCGCGAGACCCGTCGCGACATTGTAAACATGCATGTGTTGGTGATCCTTGAGTAATGGGGCCTTTGTCATAAACCCGGGGACTTTCGCTTAGCGCTCTTCTGAGTGAACGGAGTGCCTGATGGGTTTAAGCTCCAGTGCCCCAGTCGTTCTGTCGTTTACCGTGTATCAGGTATAGATTCCAGAATTGGGCTCTTGAGATTTGTTATATTTGCTCAAATTTTTCAATATGAAAAACATAAAGTTCTTGGTAGCATTCAATATAATGCTGCTCTTTTGCTCGGCGAGTTTCGCCCAGACTCTGACCGGAAACACCGGTTCCACGGCTTCATCCAATGGTGATGTCGCCACCCTTTCTGGTCCGAGATTCGGAATCACCGTGGTTGGCGATGGAAGCACTTCCCAGTTTTTGAACCGCGTCCATGAAATGGACAGCCTGCAGTACGGAGAGTTCGGGGGGTTACCATTTACGTGGACTACGCAGTACGGATGGCAATTCGAAACACGCTTTGCAGATTCCGGCGGTCCTGTTGTAGGACTTGTTGAGTGGGTTGTTCTCGTGGCAGGGATGGAGAAAGGATTATTGTTGCCCTCGTTGTCAAGCCTTGTGGGCGTTCGCGGAGAGAGTGGCTTTGAATTCGCAACGGGTCCCAACCTCTCGCCTACCGGGTTGTCGTTTGTTTTCGCCGCGGGATTTAATTATACCAAGGGCGATCTGAACATGCCAATCAACATTGCTTTCGTCCCGGACAAAATGGGCCCAAGGGAATCTGGACTGGATGGTATCGTCAGTGTGGATGATTACTTTGACGTCGTACGCATGCGGGAGACGGGTTACCGTTTGACGATATCGGTCGGTTTCAACTTGGCTGGGAAATAAACGGAAGGTTCAGCTGGAAGTTTTTTTTGGGTGTTTACCCAAACAGGGCTAATTTGCGTTTGGGTGTTTACCCAAAAGCCAAACGAGCCTATGAAAGACTTAAAATACCTCCTAGCCTATACCGTTCCCGTGTCGGCGTACTTCTCGTTTGAGTCCACAGGAATTTGGACGTATTCAGCAGTATTCTACGCTTTTATAGTCTTGCCCGTGTTGGACGTTTTTGCGGGTGGGAGCGTCACCAACTTAGACAGCAATGCAGCGGTTAAGAAGAACCGCATGTGGGTATTCGATGCGATGTTGTACGCGAACATTCCGATTGTTTTCGGGTTGATGGTATTTTTCTTCGTTCAGGTCCAAACCCATGATTACGCCGCCTACGAGGCGGTTGGATTGTTGCTTTCAGCGGGGATTTTGCTTGCGACAAATGGGATCAATGTGGCCCATGAATTGGGTCACCGCGCTTCGTTGCTGGAGCGGTTAATGAGCAAGCTGCTGTACATGCCGTGCCTGTACATGCACTTCTTCATCGAGCACAACTTTGGCCATCACATGAACGTTGCAACACCTGAGGATGGGGCCACGGCGCACTACAACCAAACGGTTTATGGCTTTTGGTTTACTTCCGTATCCAAACAATACCGCAACGCATGGCTGCTTCAAATGAAATTACTGAAGGGTCAAAAGCTGTCTTTTGTGTCTCCCAAAAACGACATGCTATGGTATCACCTTATTCAACCCGCCTACTTGGTAGCAGTGTGGTACTTTTTTTCGTTAGAAACCATGTTGTTTGCAGCCGGAGCAGGGGTCGTCGCCTTTCTGTTTCTCGAGAGCATTAACTACATCGAGCACTATGGTTTGCTCAGGAATAAACTGGAATCCGGTCGCTACGAACGCGTCCAGCCTCGCCATTCCTGGAATTCCAATTCGCACATTGGCCGCATTGTCCTGTACGAGTTAACCCGCCACAGCGATCACCACTTCAAGTCGGCGAAGAAGTACCAGGTGTTGAACAGCCATGAAGAGAGCCCCACTTTACCGCTGGGCTATCCGGCCTCCATTTTGTTGAGCTTGGTTCCGCCGCTGTGGTTTTACATTATGAACCCTCGCGTCCCAGCACAAATGAAACCCCAGCCAGCCCATGACTGATGCCACAAGCGGGTTGTTGACCCCGGGAACCCTCTGTTTGTTCTCGAAGAAAACGCGTGACCAAATCCTCGCAACAAGCCTTGTCATGTTCAACCAGCGGGGGTTTGGAGCGGTCACGACGGCCTCCATCGCTGAGCAGACGTGTGTACTCGAAGGCACTCTGTGGTATCATTTTCGTTCTAAAAAGGACATTTTGGCGGCTCACATTGCCTTGCTCCAGACCGTTTTCGCTCAAGAAAATGCCACAGCTGATTCTGGCGATGCAGAGGTCATTATTGATGGTATTTTTCGCTCATATGACGTCATTTGGGACTTTCGATATTTGCTGCGTGATGATTTCAATTCGTTGCTCAAGTCCGATGATGAAGAGCTGACGACAGTGCTGGTGATTAATGAATTTTTGGACCGGTGGACGGAAGGTCGGATGCTGCACGCGGCTGAGCACGGACTCATTGATTTCCAAAACGAACGTTCCGAAGCGGTCTCCGAAATCATCCTGGTTTTGGGGCGATACTGGATGGATTTTTCACATAAGAAATACCCCGAGGTACCAGGCACTGTACTTCGCTTGAAGGGAATTAGCCACATTTTCACTGTGCTTAAGCCTTACCTGTCCAAGGCCGCAAAAGAGCTTGTTTCCGACCGTTTGCCAGCGTAGTCAGAACCTTTGTTCGGAGTGCGTGTTAGAGGTTTATGCGCTTAGTTTTCTTTGTGTCAATCCTCTGCTGTACTCAGGCGTCCTTAGGCCAGGGGCCTGTGACGATTGAAATCCCGCCGAAGTGCTCTTGGTTACTAACAGGGGGAGGCGCGGGCCAAGATGACATACCCGCTCCTTTTATGCCTGCGGTAGCCCTTATTCAAACCGCAGAGTCCGGTGGAGTCGTTCGTGTCATGGATGAACAGAATGAAGAGATTCTGAGCCTTCTTCGGGTGTCGGCAAATACGCTATGCTCTGTCGAGATTCATGATGGAGAGCGATTGCTTGTCGACGCCGGTGAAGAGGGCGCGCGCGTCACAGTAACATACGTCTCTCCCGGTGTCGATGTGCCCGCAGCTCCATTGCCGTATCCTCAAGATTGAATGCTTCACTTAACGAACGTGTTTGTCTGGTCGATTCTGAATTGATGCAGTGAACGTTGCTGCTGCATAATTGTACTATTACCATGTTCAGATACGCCCGTCTCCGGCGCTTGGTCCCTGCATGTTTCTTTGCATTTGGCGTGCTCTCCTCATCCTTAGCGCAGTGTACAGCGGATGACCTCGAGCTTTTGTGCAACGAAGGGGAAGCCATCAATGGAGTCGTTTTTGACTGTGGATTTTCGTGTTTTTTATCCAACGATATCACCGCCTGCTTTCAGGATTGCATTCAGAGCGGGGTGCCAGCGATGTCCACTGGTTGCGTGGCCTGTTTCGCGGAGCAAAGCACGTGTGTGACCAACAGTTGCTTTTTCGCCTGTGCCTTTGGTTCTGAGGCCGACTGCGAGGCGTGCGTGCAAGCGAATTGCCAGGCGGGATTTGAAACCTGTGCTGGAATCGTGGACGCCGACGCCGACGGAGAGTCCAACGTGTGCGATTGCGATGATAACGACGCCACGGCATATCCCGGTGCACCGGCGACGGCAGAAGGGGTGGACAACAACTGCGACGGCCTCATCGGCGAGGATGAAGCCTTGCCCGTGATTGGATGCCCTTCCGACCTCAATGCGGATTTGACGGTATCCATCGCTGACCTCCTCCTATTGCTCTCTGAATTTGGCTGCATCGAGGGCTGCAGTGCCGACCTCAACGGCGACGGCCAGGTGGCGGTTTCCGACGTACTTGAGTTATTGAGCAGCTTCGGCGAACCGTGCTAACGGCCGTTGGATTCACCCGTCAATTCATTCAAAACCGCGATTAGTGACTCTTCGCCCAGCAGACCAATGTGTTGGAACAGGATTTTATTTTGCGCGTTGAAAACAGTGAGGGTGGGGTAGTTGATCTTACCGTCGACCGAGGCCAACTCCAATGCCCATTCGTGCACGCCTGAGTGCACACCACTCGGCCGGTAGCGAAACACCTGTCCACCATATTCAACCGGCACCTCGGACTCGGCATCAAAGGCGACGAAAGCGAAGCGATCATCCAATAGGCGACGCACTTCAGGATTCTGCAACGCTACTTGCTCCATGGCGTGGCACACGGTGCACCATTCCGTGTAAAAAAACACCACACCGAGCTTGCCTTCAGCCTCCATCCGTTGCTCGAGCGATTGAATCGAACGGTTGAGAGTATCCTGTGCAGCACCGGTGATGGTTCCGGCCAACCAAGCCGCCCCCAATAAAGACAAGTGCGCGTACCTCATCGTGCCATGATTCAGTTCAGAGCCCATCTCAGCCCGATGAAGCCGCGAATGCCTTGGTTCGGCCCATACACGTAAGCCGGATCAAACACCAACTCACCGGGCGGGGTGTTTTGCTCGAAGGGGTCTTGGGTGTTTCCCATGTATGAAACGCCGGGAGGCAGGTGGTCCCAAGGTGTCCAATTCAAGAGGTTCTTGGCACCTGCATAACACGTCAGCCCATTGTCGAAGCGTTTGGTGCCTTGGATGTTTTGGATGCTGTACCAGGGGGATTGGGCCGGTCGGGGATCGACGAAGTCCTCCGTGGTCAAGGTGGGCAGATCCATCGGGCTGTAGACGTACCCGGTGTAATCGATGGAGAGCCCTGCTTTTTCAAAAACATAGCCGATGGACCATGTGCCCGAAAATTGCTCCGTGAGCGGTTGCCGTTCGCGCACGCCTTGCTGTTCGATGAATACGTTCATCGCGGTGGCGCCGGCGTTGAGCTTGAACCCTTGCTTCACGGCATCGACATTCAATGATACCCCTTGCGATACCGAAAAGCCTTCGAGGTTGGTGTATCGAATTTGGCTGGGGTCGGTGTCGTAATCTGGGAAAATCTTGTTGTCGAAGTGGGTGTAAAATGCGGTGGCATCCAAGCCGATGATGCCTTCGCCGCGCGTGAATATGCGACGCACGTAGTTAACGTTTCCGTTGATCGAGGTCTCCGGCAGCAAGTCTTGTGCAATGATTACGTCCCGTGCACCAGTCAATGCAGCGTGGTCTTCTGTGAAGACATTGGCGACGCGGTACCCCGTTCCGAACGAAACCCGCAGTGTATTGCGTTTGTCCGAGGAATTCCATTTGTAGTTGAGGCGTGGCGTGAAGATGTTTCCGTGCAGCGAATTGCGGTCGTACCGCATGCCGATCAGTAGCTTGTTCTCGGGGTTGAGGGAAATTTCATTCTGCACAAAAACGCCAGGGAGGTAGGTGTGGGTCGGCTGGTTCTGCGGAGTCAAGCTGTCCGCATTGGCCGTGGCCGGTGTATTGTCGTCGTAATACGTATACCGCATGGTCAAACCGGTAAGCACAGCATGACGCTCACCCATAGTCTTGTTCCAGAGGAGTTGCCCAAAACCGATGCGCTGGTCTGCGATGTATTCGGTGTCCCCATAAACTGAGTTTTGTGCATGGCCGTTGGCACTAAACTGCACCTGCACCTGCTCTTTCATTGGCAATTCGTATACGCCGAATGCCTCCCATCGGTCGGTGTAGATACTTTCCCCGTAGACTTCATTTCCGCCGCGGTGTTCCGCCTCCTCCCAGTCCACATCGCCCCCAAATCGCTCTTCCTGAACGAATCGCGCAGCCAACGTGAACAGACGGTTTCCAGGGCGTTTGAAGTTCCATTTATTAAAAACGGAGAGCCGGTCCTGAAGGGTCATATCGGTGAAGCCATCACCGTCCTTATCAATGCGCTGATCGAAATAAAATCGGTTCACTCCAATCAGCGATTCGGCACGTTTACCAGCATTGAACTTCGCTGCGATATCGGCATTGATTTCGCCCCAGGTCGAGCCAAACGCGTCGAAAGCGACGCGCGGGGCGTTGGTGGTCTGCTTCGTGATGACATTGATCAGGCCACCAACCGCCTCAGAGCCATAGAGCGTGCTCGCGGGTCCTTTCACGACTTCAACGCGTTCGATGAGCGATGCCGGAATGCCGTTGAGGCCATAGACGGTAGACAAGCCACTGACAACGGGCATGCCGTCGATTAACACCATTGTGTAGGGCCCTTCCAACCCGTTGATGTGGATGTCGCCGGTGTTGCACACCGCACAATTGATTTGGGGCCGCACGCCATTCACTGTCTGCAATGCTTCATAGACGGATGGGGTGGGATTCGCTTTGAAAAATCGGGGAGTATAGACTTCAACTGGAACGGCGCTCTCCAATTTGTTTACGGCTTTCATCGTCCCGGACACGACCACCTCACCGAGTAACGCGAGGTCTTGTTCCAAATTGAAATCCAGCACGACTGAACCTGAAGCGGACAACGTCACGCGCTTTTGTGCCCTGACGTAACCGACCGCGGTTGCGAAGACTGAATACGTCCCGGCGGGAATTCCGCGGATCTCATACATGCCGAGCTCATTCGTGGCTCCACCCAAAGCGCTTCCCTCGATGAACACTGTGGCCGAGAACCCGAGCACTTTACCATCGGATGAAACCGTGCCGGTCAGGGACGCTTGGCCGATGGCCTGAACAACCATGAGCATGCTTGCAGCAAGAAGTAAAATGAATCGGCCGAGGTTGCTTTCCATGAAGGGACAAAATTACGGCACGAATACGGGCGCTGGAGGGCGGGAGTTTTCTGAATTTTTGAAAATTCCTTGTGCTTGAAAGGCCTAACTTAGCGCGTCCATGATTGCCCGGTTCACAACCTACAAGGCCTGCAAGCGTTTCTTGTTTTCCGGCACCTTGCTTTCGGTCTGGTTACTGGTGATTGGCTTGGAGGTGCATCACCAATTCGGACACGTGGTCGCTGGTTGCAACCACCACCATCACCACGGGCAACATGCGCACCATCACGATGGGTGCAAAGAGTGGGCTGGCACACATACCGAAGATCATTGGTTAGTTGACGAGCATGCATGCACCATCTGCGGTTGGGACTTTAGCCCTGTGCAAGGCGTGTCTATCCGCCTTGAAGCAAATGCGAAAGGAACTTTTCATGCATGCGCGTCGTCCGGATGTCCGTGTCCGGGTTTCCAAACGGTAACGTGGCAGACCACTTGGAGTGAACGCGGCCCACCGGCCAGGAGCTAACGCTTCGTTTTTCCGTTTATCTCCATTTTTCCAACTTTCATGACGAATCCGTCGCCGAAGCGTGGGAATGGCAGAACCTTCATGGCGTTCGTAATGCCAAACCGATCTTGGATTTGGTGTGCATTGTTCCTCATTCTCTGTGTGCAATCTTTGGCGCAGAGCGAGAGGCATACCGTTGTGGAGGGGCACATTCTTCACGCTTTAACCCAATATAAACTGCCAGGTGTCCTGGTCATGGCTCGACCGTGTGGCCTTGCTACATCTTCGGATGCAGCGGGTGCATTTCACGTGTCGTGTCCCCATGGCGTGGATACCATTGCCGTGAGTTGTGTGGGGTTCGCCTCGCAGCGGCTGGCGGTTACCGATGCCCACATGGACATCTGGCTAGAAGAGTTGCAGGTGGAATTGGGGCAAGCGCTGATCGCGACCGTCGGCCCGTCTGAAATGGAGAGTCAAGAGCTGCATTCGGGTGAGCTGATGCAACAATTGGATAGGGCTCCTGGCCTGCAGAGCTTGGATTTGGGAGCGGGGTTGATCCAGCCGGTGATTCGAGGACTTTATGGGTCTCGCGTCGCTGTGCTGGAAGATGGCGTCCCGCAACAAGGCGGACGCTGGGGCAGCGACCACGGTGTCTTGGTGGCGCCGGAATTGCAAGTGGCCAATACTTGGACTGCCGGGGGTGGTCACGTCTGGATGGGACCGGAATCGGCTGGTGGCGGACTGCGCTTCGAGTCGCCATCATTGTTGAACACGAGCGGAGTGAATACCCGCTGGGGCAGCGCTGCGCGGTTCGGCAACTCCAGAGGACAAGTCTTTGCGCTGCACATGGATTCACGCGATGACCACCACTGGCATGCCGGTATCTCCGCAGCACAATTTGGAGCGACTCAAGTTCCCCAGCGGTCTTTCTCTTACATCGGCCGCACGTATACGCTCGAAACGGAAGAACTGCCCAATACAGGGGGCCGTGCGTTGCACGCTGTCGCCGGTTTGGGTCGCCGGTTTCAGAGCCAATGGGTCTGCGGGCTGGCTATGCGCTTTTCCGATGTGCGCCAAGGGCTGTTTCCAGGAATCATTGGTGTTCCCATGCAAGGCGATTTGGCGCCCAGCGATGCCGCGTTTGACATCGACATTCCGCATCAGCACGCCTCGCGCGTCCAAGCCGTGTTTACGTTGCAGAGACCTTCGACGGTAACAGGTCAACAATGGACGGCCAAAGCGGCTTCATCGTGGAACCATCGCCAAGAATTCGCACCGCCCCATGCCCATGGCTGGGGCCCGCTCCCGGATTCGGACTTGAGCCTGTCGCTGGATGAATGGAACGGGTTCGTTGAGGTCAAGCGCAGCGGCCCGCACACTACGTTTGGTTTTCAGGTGGAAGCACAGGAAGTCGAAACGGAGGGATGGGAGTTTTTGCTTCCCAGTCACCGGAGGGTGCGCTTATCAGCCATTGGCGAGACGGTGTTGACGCACTCGACGCTCTCTGTTCGTTTGGACGCGGTACATGCTGCTCAGGATGGGTACACGGAGCCCCTGTTTAATGCGTCGGATGATGTTATCGGAGAAGATGTTCGTGCAACAGCGTTTACGAAGTTCTTGCCTGGTGGTATGGTGACGTGGCAACACCCATTTCGCTTGGAAAAACGCGCCATGAGCGGCACGGCGACGCTTGCCTTTCACGGGCGTGTCCCGAGCAACTATGAGTGGGGGGCGAATGGCATCCACCACGGAACGTTCCGGTTTGAGCAAGGAAATCCCGAGTTGACACCGGAGTGGACCGTAGAAGGGCGGGGTCAACTAAAACGCGCCGTCTCCAACCGGGTTTGGAGTTGGCGAGCCGATGGGTTTGCAGCGTTGCACCGCGGATTCATCTCATTGACACCGAGTGCTCGATTTGCACCGATTTCCCACGCTGGTCTCATTTACCGGTTCGAAGCCAATGATGCGTTTCGAACGGGAATGGAGGCTACGCTGACCCGTGCCCGGGATCGCCACACTTGGGAAGCGGCGGGGTCGGTGCTTGGCCAATGGGATTTGCGCACCGGGCTGGGGTTGCCGTTTACAACACCATCACAGCTTCTGATCTCATGGGAAGGCCGGACTGGCAAAGGCAGCGCGTTGAAAGCGACAGCCAGAGCCATTGCCCCGGCGACCCTTACAGCACGCAACGAATCGTCCACACCGGGTGCGTTGCTTGCTGATCTCTCTTTGAATCAAACCATGCGAACGGGGACTTGGTCTCTCCATGTGCACAACGTCCTGAACACGGCGTGGCTTGATCACATCAGCGCCTATCGCGCACTGGGCTTGGTGGCTCAGGGCCGATGGGTCGAATTGCGTTTCAGCGCTTCGCTGAACCAAAACCAAAAATCAATTTTAAAATGAATACGAAATTTGCACTGAATTTTACCGCGGTATTGACCGCAGTACTGACCTTGGCGTCTTGCCAAAAAACAGACGAGGAGGCACCAACGGTCTGCACTCCGGAAGCGGGCGCCAACAGCATCTTGGCGGACGAAATTGAATCCATAGCTGGCGATCACCTAGACATTGAAGACGTCTTCTGTGATAACGAAGGCCTCAGCGAGGTGCGCTATGACATTCACAGCGCTGCGGGCCATGCCCATGAAGGCGAGGAAGGGACCGGCGAGGATGATCATGGCCTCATTTTGCATAGTGGAACTGATTGGGAAGTGCTAGAAACTCTTTCTCTCACCGGGACTGAAGCTGAGGTGGATTTCCATACGGATGTGCCAAACACAGCGAGGGGCATCTGGGATGTTATTGTATCTATTGTCGACGAAGAGGGAAATGTAGCTTCAGATTTCATTGCCAAATTACATGTCGAGAACGATTACATTCCTGAGTTTACCCTTACTTCAGTTGGCGGAACCGATCCAAGTGAATGGCACGATGAACCCGTTTGGGCATCCGGTACTGACATCAACGTGGTAGGAACCGTGAGTGACAGCGATGGCATCACGGCTGCGGTCTTGGAATTCATCGATGAAGCCACCGAAACGGTCATCTGGGAAGTGGAGCTGGCACCTGCCGGTGAAACGCAATTCGCATTCGATGAAACTGTTGGTGTTCCCGTCTACCTCACGGGCGAGTGCCATTTCGAGATGAAAGCGACCGACGGCGCAGGCAATGAGATGGAGACTGGATTTCACGTTGAAGTGGAGTAGATAATTCCGGTCTCACAATAGAAAGGGAGGCGCAATGCCTCCCTTTTTTTATGCGTTGCCGATGGATTACTCCGCCAAATCGCTTATGTCGTTGTAACCGCCGACGTTGTGTACATTGCTGAAACCACTGGCCTTCATGAAATGCGCAGCCTGGGCTGAACGTACACCGGAGCGGCAATACAGAAAGTAAGTACTGGACTTGTCCAATCCATCTAGAGCCTCGTGGACTTCTCCTTTCAGCCAATCCAACTGTTGAGCACCGGGCCATGTACCTCCTGCACATTCGCCAGCCGTGCGGCAATCGATGACAGTGCCTTCTGTAGCCTCCAATTGATCTTTGAATTCTTGGGGCGAAAGGTCGCTTTTGGAAGTGAAGAACATGGCAGCAAAGTTAGCACCAATGACGATTCTGCTTTAAACCAGCTTGTCGATGAGCTAACTTGCATCATGGAGAAAAAGTACCGGAAGCTTTGGTTCTGGAACGGAACCATCGGATTTGCTCTAATTGGTGCAGGGTTGTCCGTCACGATTGACGCGCTGGCTTTGCGGTTGGATGATGTGGCTTGGTGGGTGTGGGGAGCAGAAGGTACGGCAGGGCTCGTGCTGTTTATGGCGGGGCTGGCCTTTTTTGGCGACGCAGTAAGGTACCGCGTGTTCATGGATCTGGAAGCCGAAAAACCTTAGGGTGCCATCAATGCATCGATAGCAGCTGCGAGCCGTAGATCCTTATCTGTGACGGTATTTCCGGCGTCGTGGGTGGTCAACGTGAGGCGCACCCGTCCGTAGACATTCAAAATTTCTGGGTGGTGCCCGTGGTCTTCCGCCACATCTGCAACACGGTTGAGGAAGGCCATTGCCGCCCGAAAATCAGGGAATTGAAAGTCACGCACCATCCGCTCTGGAGTTTGATTCCATGCCATACAGCTAAACTAATGCGAAAAAAAGCCATTCACCGGCCCTTTAATTGCCCAGCAACGAACCCCGTCGACCAGGCGGCTTGGAAATTGAATCCGCCGGTGATTCCGTCTACATCGAGGACTTCCCCAGCGAAATACAATCCGCGAGTAACGCGGCTCTCCATGGTCTTGAAGTTAACGTCACTAATGTCGATGCCGCCGCACGTTACAAACTCCTCTTTGAACGTGGTTTTGCCCCGCACATCATGGGCATCGTTGAGGAGGGTATTGAATAGACGGTTGCGGTCTTTTTTACCAAGGGACATCCACGTCTGGCTGGGATTACAGCCAGCGCGTTCGATGATATAAGACCAGAATTTCCGAGGAAGCTCAAATGGGCATCCATTCTCCAGTTTTTTCTTTCGAATTTCTGGAAAGGCCTTCTCGAGAACGTTCCGAGCATGCTCTTCATTGGGTTCTCCAATCCAATTGATTTGAGCGGTGAATGCGTATTCGCGATTCGCCAATTCACGGGCCCCCCACGCGGAAAGCTTCAAGATGCCAGGTCCGCTCATGCCCCAATGCGTGATGAGGATAGGGCCTTGCTCGGACAATTTGGTTCCTTGGATACGCGCTATGGCACCGGGCACGACCACGCCCATCAGCTTGGTAATGCTATTGCCGGGCATGTTGAACGTAAAAAGGGAAGGTACCGGGTTCGCAATACGGTGGCCCAAAGCACGCAACCAGTCAAAGCCCTTAGCCGAGGGGCTTCCACCTGTCGCCACAATAACACAGTCGAAGGCTTCGTCATTCACGATCCACTCATTATTTGATGATTCGAGTTGCCTGACAGCTGTTTGCATGCGCACTTCAATGTTTGCTTCTTCAGCTGCCTGGGTCAAACATTCCACAATGGTCCGGGAATCGTTGGTTGTTGGGAACATGCGGCCGTCTGCTTCCGTGTGCAGAAACACTCCATGCTGTTCAAACCATCGAACTGTGTCTTGGGTCTGAAATTGATCGAACGTTTTTTTGAGTTCTTTGCCACCCCGCGGGTAGCACTTTGACAGGCTGCTTGCGGAGAAGGTGGCGTTGGTGACGTTGCACCGACCTCCGCCGCTGATTTTCACTTTGGCTAAAACCTTGTTCGACTTTTCAAACAGCACAACCTCTGCACTGGGATGGTGATTCCGAATGGACAATGCAGCAAAAAAACCTGCAGCACCTCCGCCAATAACTGCTGCTTTCAACACGTCAGTAATGCCTTTTCGAGCCCATTGTAGCGCAAGCTAGCCCCCCAAAGATGACCATGACCATGAAGATGAGGAGGACGGTCGTTCCGCTCCCAATCAAGGCGTGGACAGGACCGATTCACATACCAGTCATGGCCCAATCCCAAGATGCTGACACCGATGCAGGTCGTTAAGTGGTTGGGGGCGTTGCCGTTGATTCCAATGAGGTCGCCTTTGTTCCTTTTGCGGCCTGATTTGCGGATTAGCCAAATGCTGACTGGCACCATTGCCAACGCGCTGTTCACGAGGGCATGCCTGAAGGTACACCCCTCGGCGCAGCACGTTCCGAATCCCACTGGAATTCCTCCTTCATTGATGAAGAGCAGGCTTTGCCAAGTGCTCAGCGAAGAGCCGACGTCGAAGGTTCGGTTGAGCAAAGTCGAGCACGCTGGAAACATCAGCGCGATGACTGGTCCGATTGCATTCCAGCACCAAGGTTGGCTGATCCATTGAAGGATTTCTGACATTCCGCGAAAATAGGCGTCGGCCTTGACATCCTAGGTAATGCCATTCTTATTCCACGTTGCCCTGGGTGACGGATTGACTTTTATACTTGAATTGGAGTAATCTACGCCCACCCAATGCTTGTTCATAAACAATGCTCGAGTTGTGAGGTTATTAATGCATGTCTATTCAACACCAAACCAAAGTTATTGATCATTCCCAATTTCTGATTGATGGTAAGCTTGAAGCTTGGTCCGGGACACGAACGCAAGTATGGAGTCCCATCACAAATGAGGATGGGGAGCGTATTTTGCTGGGTTCGACACCGGACTTGCCCAGTGATGAGGGGATTAAGGCTTTGAACGCAGCCCGCAATGCCTACGATCATGGTCGCGGTGCTTGGCCGACAGCACCAGCGGCTCAAAGAATCGCAGCGATGGAGAAATTCATTGAATTGATGGTCCCAAAGCGAGATGAGGTTGTGCAACTGTTGATGTGGGAAATCTGCAAAAAGCGGTCAGATGCAGAGAAAGAATTTGACCGTACCGTGACCTACCTCAAAGAGACTATTGACGAATACAAAAACCTTCACCGTGAAGGCAGTCATATCATGTCGGTCAACGGCACCTTGGCTCAGATTCGCCGCGGCCCCATCGGTGTGGTGCTTTGCCTGGGGCCTTTTAATTATCCGTTGAATGAGACCTTCTGCGTCCTGTTGCCAGCTCTGCTAATGGGGAATACATGCGTGTTCAAGCCTGCTAAGTACGGCGTCTTGTTGATTACTCCGCTATTGGAAGCCTTCGCCGAGAGTTTCCCTCCGGGCGTGGTCAACATCATCTTCGGTCGCGGCCGCACGCTGGCGTCGCCCATCATGCAAACTGGCCACATCGACGTGCTTGCATTGATCGGAAACAGCAAGTCGAGCAACGCATTAATCAGCCAGCACCCCAAGCCAAATCGTGTTAGGCAAGTGTTGGGTTTAGAAGCTAAAAACCCTGGAGTAATCTTTCCGGACGCCGACATCGATTTAGCAGTCAAAGAATGCGTCAAGGGAGCGTGGAGTTTTAACGGCCAGCGCTGCACGGCGTTGAAGGTGCTGTATGTGCACAAAGACATCCGTGATGCTTTTTTGAAGGCTTTTGCAGAAGCAACAGATGCATTGGAGTGGGGAAGTCCATTCGACAATGCAGACATCACGCCGCTGCCTGAAGTGGGAAAGGTCGGCTACATGCAAGACTACGTTAACGAAGCGGAAAAAGCGGGTGCGAGCGTGGTAAATGAACGGGGGGGTGAAGTAGAGGGAAATGCCTTTTTTCCAGCCATCCTTCACCCAGTAAGCCGAGACACAGCCATTTTTAAAGAAGAACAATTTGGTCCGGTTTGTCCGGTGTTGGATTTTGAGGATTTTGAAGAAGTTTTGACCGACATAGCTGAGAGTGACTATGGCCAGCAGGTGAGCATCTTTACACGCGATGCAAAAATTGCAGGGCAATGCATCGATCACATGGTGAATCAAGTATGCCGAGTAAACATCAACTCCTCGTGCCAGCGAGGGCCAGACACCTTGCCGTTTACGGGCCGCAAGGACAGCGCGGTAAGTACGTTAAGCGTAAAAGCTGCGCTGCGTTCTTTCTCCATCCGTACCCTGGTGGCTTGCTCTTCAGATCAACAGGGGCTGGTCGAGGAAGTAATCGCTGGAGGCCACAGTTCTTTCTCATCCATGAATTACCTACTCTGAGGTTTTCCTATTGGGGTTTCCGCTGTTGAGTAAAAAGGAAGGATTGCTCTTGATGCGCGGAATGAATTCCCGGGAACTCAACGCTAATTTTTTCGGTATTCGCCTTTGCTCCGGTTGAGGCAGCTTTTCATAGATTAACCCCAATGATGCGAGTTAAGCGCATGGCTGTCTGATTGATCATGACGTGCAGTGCGGGAGCAGGGTGGAGTCCGCTTTGAAGGGGGTAACGTGCTAATTTCCTTTAGTGTGCGAGCCGCGTTGCTTGCTGTACCCCTTGCCGATTGTCTGGACCCGTTTCATTTAAGTCTCGGGAGTTATCCATAATCGTCTGTCATCTGTGCTCAACGACTGAATTATTCGAACGTGAAGGTCAACGTACCGCCCTGTACAAGATCCGCGGCAGCGATTTGCCAATCGAGAATCGCTTTTCCATTCCAGGTGACGGATTGAACGCGGGTTTTGTCCTTGGCATTGCCAATGGTTTCAATGCGCAGGGTCTTGCCGTAGCCCACTTGAAGGGTGGCGGCGCGTAGGTTGGGGCTTCCCAATTCATACCAGCCTGAACCTGGAGCGACGGGATAGAAGCCTAACGCTGAGAACAGGTACCAAGCGGACATTTGACCGGCATCGTCGTTGCCGCAAAGCCCATCGACGCTTCCTCCATACATCGCATCGCAAATCATCCTCACGCGCTCCTGCGTCTTCTCAGGAGCTCCAGCCTGGTTGTAGAGGTAGGCAATGTGGTGGCCCGGTTCGTTCCCGTGGACGTAGCTTCCGATGATGCCGTCCCGTGAGATGTCTTCTGTATGGGCAAAGTATGCGTCATCCAATTCCATGGTAAACAGTGAATCGAGGTGAGCTGAGAATGCTGCAGGTCCTCCATGCCATGCGATCAGAGAGTCTGGAGCGTGCGGTACGTACAAGCCGTAATTCCATGCATTGCCTTCGATGAACCCTTGGCCGTGGGTTTCCATGGGGTCGAACGCCTTCCGAAACGAACCGTCCGCCAGTCGCGGCCGCATGAAACGAGTGGCGGGATCCCAGACGTTGCGGTACGCCTCCGATCGGCGCATGAACGTCTTCGCCACCTCGTCTTTTCCCAGGGCTTCAGCCATTTGCGCAATGCACCAATCATCGAAGGCGTACTCTAGGGTTTTGGATACGGCGGAGTGGTTTTTATCATCAGGAACGTAACCCAAATTCATATAATCTTCCAACCCTTCAAAATAAGGAACAGTCGCAGTAGAAACCGCAGCCTTGAGTCCCACCTGTTGATTCCATCCTTCGATTCCGTGTGCGACGGCATCAGCCAAAACCGAGGCAGCATGGTAACCGATCATGCACCAATTTTCATTGGCATAATGACTCCAAATAGGAAGCATGCCGTGTACGCTTTGCTCAGCATGTGCGAGCATGCTGTTGATGAGATCAGCGGCGCGTTCAGGTTGGGTGAGGTTAATCCACGGATGCAGCGCACGGTATGTGTCCCAAAGGGAAAAAACGGTGTGATTGGTGAAGCCATTCGATGTATAAATGTTCTGATCTAAACCGCGGTACTGCCCATCAACATCTTCGTAGGTGACAGGGCTTAACATGCTGTGATACAAGGCGGTATAGAATGTTGTATAGTCTTCTTCTTGGAGGGCCTCAATCCGGACCATGGACAAGGCATCATTCCACTTTCTCCCAGCTGCTTCTCGGTGGGTATCGAACCCGGGTAGCTCCGCTTCAGATTCCAAGTTGCGTAAAGCACCGGCGGTTGATACCCCGGATAACGCCATACGCATACCGAGTGTTTCCCCCGGTTCAAATGCTCCAAAACTGAACCACGCACGAAGGTCTTTTCCGGCCATTTCAGGAAAATTAACCGACTCCTTGAATCGACGGTAGAATCCATTGTATGTCAAGGCTTGGCCACGTTCGTAGCCATACTCCTCGAATGGACGGTCAAACCGCATTGCAAAATGCACGGTTCGAGTGCGCGCCCATCCGGTGGTTTGCCTGAAGCCCACGACCGTGGAGTCATTTTCCACACGGACAAAAGTCCAGAGGTTTTTATCGGGATGGTGGTAGATGTTGTAGGCCAAGTCCAACGCGAGGTTAGCGTCGCCGCCTGCTTCAAACGTATAGCGGTGTACGCCGACGCGCTCGGTAGCGGTAACTTCAGCCCGAATCGCATACCGATTCAGGTCTACGGCATAGTATCCAGCTTCGGTCGTTTCTCGTGCATGTTGGAATGGACTGCCGAATTGCGGACCTCCTTTTTCGTCGGAACTTAAATCGGGCCTCCCTACGGTTGGCATCACCAACAAGTCTCCTAAATCGCTGTGACCGGTTCCGCTGAAGCTGGTGTGGACAAACCCCAGAATGGTGGAATCTTCGTATTGATAGCCTGCACAGTACTTGTACGTATCCGGGTTGTAGACACCATTGGGCTGCAGGAATGGCTCATAGTGGGATTGTGGCGAGACTTGCACCATTCCGTATGGAACCGTCGCACCGGGGTACGTGTGGCCCATTCGGGTGGTACCGATCATGGGATTCACCCATTGGGTGAGTTTTTGATCGGGTTCTTGTTCAATGGACCTGGGTTCGGAGCACCCGCATATCCATGCGAAGCAGGGGATGATTAGAACGGACAAATTGCGCATGCACCAAAGCTAGGCGATGCGTGACTGTTTATTGAAACACGCGAATGCAGTCCACGACCATATGCTGTGGGAATTCAGTCGTGGCATCAGGATAGCCAGGCCAATTGCCACCCACTGCAATGTTCATAATGAAGAAAAACTGCGCGTTAAAAGGGTAGGGCTGGCCGTTCATTTGCGCGCTGTCAATGGAGAAATACGCCTGATCGTCCATCAACCACGTGATTTGATTTTCTTCCCAAATGACCGAGAACAGGTGAAAGGCTTCACTGAATTTTTCTCCGTTCGGCAGGGTGATGCTAGAGCCGGTGTACTGGTGGAAATTCCAACTGCTACCCCAGTGGGCCGTTCCGTGGGCCGTGGATGGCTGGTGTCCGATCATTTCCATGATGTCAATTTCTCCACAAGCCGGCCACCCGGTGCTGGTAAAATTGTCTCCGAGCATCCATATTGCTGGCCAGATGCCTTGGCCTTCGGGTAATTTTGCACGGATGTCCATGCGGCCGTATTGGAAAGATTGGAGGCCTTGCGATTTCAATCGGGCCGAGGTGTAACTCGAACCTTCTTGGCGAGCGGTGATGGTCAAGTAGCCGTCTGCAACTGAACTGTTTTGCGTGCTGTTGGTGTAATTCTGCCACTCGTTGTTTCCCCATCCCGATGCCCCTAAGTCGTAAGTCCAATTATCCAAGTTCAAACTGGTTCCGTCAAATTCATCTGACCAGACGAGCGTCATGGCTTCGTAAGTATCAGCTGCGGGATATCCCTCTCCGTCCTCAGTATCTCCTGTATCGTCAGTGATGCGGTTGAAAGTGAATGTGAAGTACAATCCGGCTGCATTGCAGTCGGCATCGTCCCCTTGGGCATGCAATACCAGGGTCGTTTCGTTCAACGTCACAATGTCGTACACCAACCCCGCATCGTTTGTTCCAATGAAAGGGCATTCGCATACTCCTTCACTGGAGAGCAATTCAATAGCATCCTCTCCTGAGGTGCCCTCGCTTGGATAGAATTGGGCGGCAGGAGAGGAGCAATCGTAAACGAGCTCGGCGTACTCCGAGAAGGCGTCTATAATAGATCCGTTGTACTCGGTGGTCAACGATCCATTTGGATGAAAGGTGTAGACATCGTCGTACTGTGCATTTTGAAGCCCATTGGCGGGGCTGCTGTACCAGGCATTGCTGTACGGGTCCGGTCCAACCGAAACCGCACCTTCAACCGTTGAGAACTGCCACGAACCAATTAACAATTCTGGAAGGATGCTGCCGCCGCCGCATACCCCAAGCGCATCTTCATAGAGGCATGCTTCCGTGGGATTCGCATTGTAGTTGCATGCTTCCATGTCTTCGCATAAATCGTTGACGTCCCAGAGGCCGTCTTGGTCGTTGTCAACGGCCCCAAAGACACCAAGAATAGCAAGGACATCGGTTATTCCAATTGCATAATCCTGCTCAAAATCCGGGTTCCATCCGCAGTCCGATTGGGCTGAAGTCGACATCGGAAATAATCCCATAGCTCCGAAGGCAAGGATCAAGCACGAAACATTTAACTTCCAAATCAACATACCGTAAGATAAGGCAATTTGGAAGAAGGATTGCCGGCCTCCTATCTTGTATGACTTTATAATTAACCTTCATGTCGGCATCTCAAAAATCATTTGAACTGGAGGCTTTGTGCGCAAGCCTTGCCGATGATGCACTTCAACCACTGACGTACGAAGTGTTGTGCCGTTGGGTCGAATCCATCGACTGGACCCTTTGCGATTGGGCTGACCATGTCCCAAAGGTTTCCTCTGATGACGACTACGCGCGAAATATCGTGTGCCTCGATCCGTTTGAAGTTGTATTGCTCCATTGGCCACCTGGTGTGGAGAGTGCGGTGCACCACCACGAAGGGTTTTGGGGCACAGTCGTGTGCCTTCAAGGTGTGCTCGAAAACGTGACCTATCAAATCAATGATGGCGTGTTAAGGCAGAAGGATGTTCTGCGTGCCCACCCCAAAGGCATCGTGCCTGAGCCGGACGGTACGATTCACAAAATCAGAAATGGGAGCGATCAAGAGGCCCTGGTGACTTTGCACTTTTACCACCCGGCACTGGAGGATTTAGATGGCCTGGTTTTGTACGATCTGAAATCTGGAACCGCCTTCACGTGCAACCAAAGCGCACCTACAGCTTCGATTCACCTGCCGGTGTCGAATTACCGCAGAATCAAGGAACATGCCTTTCGCTTCGAGCCGCTACCGGAAGCATCTCATGTTCAGTGCAACGTCGTACCCAAACCGGATGCGGAGACCATTGAACGAATGATTGAGGGATATTTCGCCGAACAGGCAAGCCAATACGATGCCCTCGATGCGCAAATCCAAAAACGTCGTCACTACACTGCCGCCATCGATGGCCTAGTCGCTATGGGCCTCCGGACCCTTTCCGATTCACGGCCCGTGGAGCGCGTCATGCACTTGGCGTGTGGAACCGGTAGAAGGGCCATTGACATCCGGATGGAATCGGGACTAGAATACACCATGGAAGGAGTGGATATGTGCGAAGAGATGGCCGCTCAAGCGGCAGCGCGTGATGTCCAAGTTCATTTGGGATCGTTGCGTCATCCGCAGGAATTCATCCGCTCGGAATCGTTTGATGCTGTGACGCTGCTCTATGCATTTGGCCATTTGCCAAACCGTAAAACGCGGAGAAACATCATTAAAGCTTCCTTCGAAATGCTCAATCCGGGAGGGGTTTTTTACGTTGATGCGTTTGATGCAGAAGATGAATACGAGTGGGGTCCCGAGGCTGTTCAGCAATTTCATGATCAAAGGCTGGGCCAGCAAGGGTATGAAGAAGGAGATGTTTTTTACCGAAGGACACGGGGAGAGCACGTGGCTTTTTTACACTACTGTTCTTCATCTCGCCTTCGTTCACTGATGGAAGAGGCCGGATTTGTGGAGATTCAAGTGACAACCATTGGCTACGACCAAGCCGTAGGGGTAGAATCCCACAACGGCAAATTATTTGTGTCGGGAACGAAGCCAGTTGAATAAAAAGAATCATGGAGCGAACAACGATAGGAATGTGGGGTGGGGTGCTCTTAGCCATGGCAATCGGATGCGGTCCGCAGGGAACTGAGGAAGCTTCTGGAGCACCGCGAGCTTGGGCCATCGCTATTCACGGTGGCGCTGGTCATTTTGGAGAAGAGGATTTATCGGAGGAGCAACAGGCAGCGTACAGCGCTTCGTTGTCTGCAGCACTCGCACAAGGGGAGAGCATGCTTTTGGAGGGAAGTTCGAGTGTAAGAGCTGTCGAAGCTGTGATTCGGCTGCTGGAAGATGATTCGTTGTTTAATGCTGGACGTGGGGCTGTTTTCACGGCCGATGGAATCCAAGAGCTCGATGCGTCAATTGCAGATGGGCTTACGCGGAACTGCGGAGCTGTGACAGGGATTCGCGGTTTTCGCCATCCCATCTCAGTGGCCCGCTCGGTTATGGACTCTAGCGATCACGTATTTTTCAGTGGGCGCGGTGCCGGTGAATTTGCAGCTGCCATGGGGCACGAGCCTGCATCCGATGACTGGTTTTTCACGCAAAAAGCACATGGCCGCTATTTGCGGGCAAAACGAAAAGCGACAATGAAGGATGCGCTCGCGGATAAACGAGGAACCGTGGGGTGCGTGGCATTGGACAGCCATGGCAATCTAGCAGCGGGGACTTCGACAGGTGGCATGACTTACAAAAAACACGGTAGGATTGGAGACAGTCCAATCATAGGTGCCGGAACGTGGGCAGACAATCGGACCTGTGCTGTGTCTGCCACGGGATGGGGGGAGTATTTCATCCGGACAGGAGTTGCTCAAGATATTCACGGCCGAATGCTGCACGGTAACGAAACGCTTGTCGAGGCATGCCGAAGTGCAGTTTTTTCTGAAATGGGTGCGCTGGGTGGCGATGGAGGTGTGGTCGCTATAAATGCATCGGGTGCCATCTCGCTGGTCTGCAACAGCTCAGGTATGTTTCGAGCGTGGTCCTCACCGGACAGCCGAGGCGTAGCAATGTTCGGTGCAACAGTGGAAGGCACGATAGAGGAGCATTGAGCACATTCGAATCACTCCTCCGGTTCATTGCTTGACAACCCACGGTGCAACAAGAGCACCAGCAGGGCCAAAAAGGCACTCGTCGTCTCGTAGGCGAGGGCGTGCCAAGGCTCGATGACCAGTGCACGGCGAAGGAGGATGGTGCTGATGATGAACCCACAATTGCGAAACACCAAGCCGAAATCGGACAGGTACCTGAATGATATCACCAAGAGCAATACGTCGACTAAAATAAGCGCTGTAAAGAAGTCGTTATAGAAGAAGTCATTGGGGTCGTGTAAGGCCCAGTCTGATCCGGCATAGAGGTCGTATGCCCATGTGAAGAAGGACCATCCGCTCAGGAAAATGAGGTAAGCAAACAAAAAGCCGGCTAAGATTTTCTTGAATTCTATGAATCGCTGTAGTTCGACCTCCTCGATACGGGCAATGCGCCTCGGCAAGACCCGGTAGAAGGCTACTAGTATGCTGCCTACGACCATGGCTCCCAAAAGGTGCGGAAAGAAATCCGCTTCCCAAGGCCATTTGGTGGTGAAGTCCACGTCTTTGAAGACTGATCGGATTTCGATCAGGGCAACAATTTCCATCTGTTTGCCCATGGACCGCGCAAAAGAAGTTGGCAAATAATGGATGAGCAGGTATACCTCTGCTACCAGAATGGCAGAGAAGGGTGTGTAAAGCGTCTGCAGGGGATGGCTGAAGTAGGCGGCGGGCCAATTCAATTCAAAAATTAAGTTGATGCCGTACAGGACCAAATGCAGCATGAACATTCCCAAGGCCAAGCCCACCAATCCACGCTCTACCCGGGACCGGGTGGATTCGGATAGGACATTATTTGCACTCTCTAGTAAAAATGATTTCATGGTAACATGCTGCAAATCAAAAAAATAACACTTCGTTGGTTTGGATGTTCAGCACCTGCGATAGTTGGGTGTCATTTAACCGTTCCATCCGGAGCTGGCAGAGGCAGGACAGCGTACCATCTGCAGGACCTGCCATGATTTCCATGGGAATTATATGCCCGATGTACCGATGCGCATGGCCAACAGCTTGCGCGGGTCCAAAGTGCGTGATTACTTTGAGGGCGAAATGGATTTGGATGGAACTGAAAAGCGCTACAAGGCCAAAATGAAAAGTAGATTGAAACCGCGGAAGAGGTATGTTGTTCTTTTAGTGTTCGGGCTGTTGGCACTCGCTGAGGCGCCGTTGCGTGCCCAAGACCAGGGAGCTGCTGAAGACCGCATCATGCTCCAAGTACGTCCGCGTTCGGAATGGCGAGATGGATACCAGCGACTCCGGCAGCCGGGTGAATCTGGGGAGTTGCTGACCATGCAACGCACCCGCTTAACGTGGCATCACGGAACGGAAAAGTGGGAGGTTCGTTTGGGTTTCCAAGACGTGCGTATGTTCGGAGATATGGCGGGCAATACAGGCGGTTACGGTGCAATAGCCGCAACAGAATCGTGGGGCGCATGGAAACCGAATGCCAACACTCGCTTCACGGCTGGACGTCAGCGAATCGCATTCGATAATGAGCGGATCGTCGGGGCAGTCAACTGGTCGCAATACGGTCGATTCCTCGACGGCTTTCGGTGGGACCAAACCACGGCCATCGGCACCACCACCGCGGCGCTGACCTGGGATGCTCCCGCAGGATTGACACGGATCATGGGATACCATGTTTTTACGGCCGATCGGCATCGGTTCTCCTTCCTTTATTTTAATCAACTGAACTCCCTGGATCCAGCCGCTTCGGTGGTGACATCGGGAGCAACCTGGACTGGAATAGCCAAGAGTAAGTCTGCTTCTTGGGTCATTGAAGCTTACGTGCAAGACGAGGCCAATGGCCAGCTGGCTTCGTTCATGGGGGTGGCTGAATTTCACTACCAATCTGTTCGATTGGGAAAGGCATTGGTCGCTTTGGATTGGCTGGAAGGAGATGAACGGGGTCGAGCGTTTCATCCATTTTTGGGAACAAATCACCGCCACTACGGTTGGATGGATCAATTTTATGTCGGCATCCCAGCCAACGGCATGGCTGATGCGCGAATGCATTGTTCCAGACCCTTTGGAAAAGCAATGTGGAAAGCGACATGGGACTTGCGCTACCACCGCTTCTACAGTCCGACATTCGAGTCGTTGTATGCCAATGAAGTGGATGCAGTCGTCGTTTTCAATCCCACCGATTTTGTCAAGGCTTCGTTCGGGTGGTCTGTGATGAATGCGACCGACGCCATGTACACGGCACAAAACCGGGCTTCCAGTACGAGTGGATGGCAGCATTGGGGGTGGATCGCTTTGAATTTTTCACCGACGGTGCGTTTATAAGGGATCCTTTTGGATAAAGAGAGTCGTTCATCTTTTGGTTGATTGGATTTGCAGCTACTGTAGGTTTACCCCTTCTTGAGCATCGGCTTCCCCAATTTCAGCCGATGCAGCGAGGAAATCTTGCTCGATGCGAACGGCCGCAAATAACTTCCTGGTTACCTTGTTTTTGCCGCGGTGACTCTGGAGGGTTCCTTAATGCATTTATGAGAGTAGTTTATTTCAGGTAGTGTGAAATTTTGACATTTGTGAGGGCGTAACCCTGGATTCTAATGCATAGTTTTGCGGTGTGCAGTTTGGATTATCACATCGTGCATTCTGGGCACACACGCTTAGCTTGCTCTCCATCGTCTGTTGGGTGGTTATGCCATGTGCATCCGCCTTTGACTGGGGGGAAGAAGAGGTCGTATGGTTCATCGCTGATTCGGACGATGAGCGCAGTGAGGAGAACAAGCAAGGAGAAGAGGAAGCTGCAGATGACGAGCTAAAGAAATGGTCGGATTTGGCGGAACGGAAAGCCGAAACCATGGCAATGCACGAACTCAATCTCTCGTCTACGGCAAACCGGGCATGGGACTCACCCTACAGAAGAGGCGTATTTGAGCCCCCGGAAATGAAGGCATAAAGACCTCGACAGTCCGCATCGGACTGCGCGCTTTATCGTTTTTCAATTTAATTTTCGAACTTCATGTTTACGCATATTGGAAAGGATGCTCCTGCATCCTTGGTTGTTTTTTTGGTTGCATTGCCGCTCTGCCTAGGCATTGCATTGGCTTCGGGAGCGGAGCCCATCGCCGGCTTAATCGCCGGCATCATCGGCGGACTTATTGTTGCACCCATTTCTGGGAGTCATGTGGGTGTTTCCGGACCGGCTGCTGGCCTAGCAGTCATCGTTTATGACGGCATCCAGGAGGTAGGATTCGAGGCATTTCTCCTTGCGATAGTAATCGGTGGATTGGCTCAATTGGTGTTGGGTATCGTTCGCGCCGGTGTTGTCGGTAAGTATTTTCCATCCAGTGTCATCTCTGGGATGTTGGCCGCCATCGGAATCATCATCTTCATTAAGCAAATTCCGCACGGACTGGGTTATGCTGGCGCTGACGGGGCTGAGAAGGCAGACAAGGTTTTTGACGTTTTGTTGTTGCTAGGGGAGAACATCAGTTATGCATCGGCCACGGCCACAGTTGTGACGTTCGTGTGCCTTGCCATTTTGGTCCTGTGGGAGACTTCTTTCATGAAGGCCCAGCAGTTCACTAAAGTGCTTTCGGGATCCTTGACCGCAGTGCTTGCCGGAGTTGCAGTGCACTTGATAACGCGGGGAGGGGAAGGTGCATTGACCACGAAACAATTGGTCGACGTGCCCATAGGTCACACGGCCAATGGCATTGATCCGTCTGCATGGGGATCGCTCCTGACGTTCCCTGATTTTTCAGCCATTGGAGATGGTGCAATTTGGATTTTGGCTGTGACGATTGCTGTTGTCGCGAGCTTGGAAACCCTCCTCTGCGTTGAGGCAACTGATAAATTAGATCCTGAAAAACGCGTGACCCCAACGAACCGGGAATTGTTGGCGCAAGGGGTTGGAAATACCTTAAGTGGATTGATTGGTGGGTTGCCCATCACCCAAGTGATTGTTCGTTCATCTGCGAACATCCAAACAGGCAATGCTACCAAGCTCAGCGCAATTTTGCACGGTGCTTGGCTGCTCTTGTTTTTTCTGCTGGCTCCAACACTGCTCACCTACATTCCACTTGGTAGCCTTGCGGCGGTGCTGTTTGTGGTAGGCTATAAGTTGGCAAAGCCCTCAACATTCAAACGCATCTACGCGAGCGGAATGAAGCATTTCATTCCTTTTGTCGTGACCATCTTGGCCATTGTATTCATCGATTTGCTGAAGGGGCTGGGCATTGGTCTCGTCGTCGCATTGATTTGCGGTCGCTTGATGATAGATAAGTCGGAGTGATTTGATGAATTCGTTTCAGGTGATAAGGACACTGGATCCAAGATTTGGTGTCCTTGATTGCTCCCTTAGCTGCGGGTTGCGTCAAAACTTCTGATTATTCGCCGGTATTGCATGAAGCTTGTTTTTATCCCATTGTAGTTGATCCCGCATGTGGAAGCGATGGCGATACCTCCATTAATTCTGGCCAGACAGGAGCCGTGTCATCTTTCAGTTCACATCAGGAGTAGACCAATGACTGGAATTACACGGTTTCGCTTACATTCATGGCTGTTATCTCATGTCTTTGTTTTCCAACACATCCTTGCGCATTGACGCCTTGCCTTCCCTCGTAGAGGAAGAATTTGAAGGGCTTCCGCTCAGGTACCGGACCCTGCGGATGGCCGTCTACTCAATCGTTATGCTTCTGGTGTTCGCTGCATTGGGAGTATTGATGTGGTTTGAATGGCAAGAGGTGAACTCTTTTCGGTGGGGAGTTTGGCTTGCCTTTGGTGCAGCCATTGCCTTAGGAGTGATGTGGGCCCTCGAGGAGGTCAAAGGGTTTCCATTGCGCGGGGTGGTTGTCCGTGAACACGACTTGAGCTACAGATCAGGATTTTTCAAGCGTGAGACCGTTACTGTGCCCTTCAACCGCGTGCAACACAGCGAAATAGCCCAAGGCCCCTTATCACGCGCATTCAATGTGTGTACGTTGAAATTATACACCGCGGGCCACTCCGGGGCTAATTTGCGTGTGCCCGGCATGGATGTGGAAAGGGCTAAGCGCCTCAGGCAACAACTGGATGAGCGTGTCAGCCAATCATAATTCCGCCGAAGAGTCTCAACCACAACCGGCTCATTTTCCGGTTCTGCGGCAACATCCCACGGGTGTTTTTCAATACATTGTCAACTACACGTGGACATTCATCCGCGGGTTCTGGCCGATTTTGGCAGGGGCAGCCGTCTCCGATAACATTCGTGCCTACGGAGAATGGATTGGCCTTGCTGTGTTAGCCATTGCCTGTTTGAGTGCCCTTCTGCAGTATTGGAAGTTTACGTATCAAGTGACAGAAGAAGCATTGGTCATTCGCCGCGGAGTCTTGGAGCGCGAGCGCATCACAATCGCCTTTGAACGCATTCAGGTGGTCAACCTCGAGCAATCGATTTGGCAACGTGCCTTTGGCGTAATGAGCATCAAGGTGGACACAGCCGGCACCAGCGGTGCAGAAGTTGAAATTGCTGCACTAAAAGTGCAGCATGCGAAGGCGCTTAAATCCATTTTGTCGTCCGGGGGCGCTAAGGTTCTCAGGGATCAGGAGAATGAAGTCTCCGAACCGGTGTCCGATAGCACGCAATTGATTGCCATCTCTTGGAGCCGATTGTTTAAAGTTGGTTTGACACAGAATCACCTGCGCAGTGCATTGATTGCGCTTGGTTCCGTGGTAGCCTTGGCCGAACCCTTGGAAGGCATTTTGACAAATTGGCTCTCGGATGTTCCAATGTATACGTGGTTGCTGTTGAAATTCTTGTGGGTGCTTTTAATTCCGTTCTTCACCATAGGAGTTGTCGTTATTGGCATGCTCGTTTCACTCATAGGTGCCGTGTTGCGGTACTACAAACTGCAGGTTAGTGTTCAAGCTGAAGGATTGGAGTTATCGGGTGGATTACTCAAGAAATTTGAGTTTAAAATCCCCTTACACAAGGTTCAAATGTTGGAAGGTAGCAGCGGCGTGTTGCAACGATTGATAGGCTTTGAAACGTTTCGGATTCACCAAGCGCGGGCACAATCAGAGGCAGCGCAGGGGGGTGTCAGCATGGCGATTCCAGGGTTGGAGTGGGACCATGCTGAACGCATCAATGCCATCCTTTTCCCGCCGGTTTCAGGCGAGGCTGAAGAAATCCGACCGCACAAAATGTTGTTGATTCGTATGCTAATCTTCAGGTCAGCTTTGATCCTACCGCTATTGGTCTGGGGCTATGGATGGATGCAAATTGTTGGGGGCATTTGGGGAGTTTGGTTGTCCATGGCGGCAATCAAGCAATATCACGCTGTCCAGTTGACGGTATACGAGGAGCAACTTTGTATGCGCACGGGTTGGCTCCGCAAGAAGCACATTAGAACTGAGTTGCGCAAGGCGCAACGCGTTGTCCTCACGGAAAGCTGGTTGATGCGTCGCCGCTCACTCGCACATGCTCGGATTTACACGGCAGCTGGACCGGTTGCCGTTCGGTACATTCCAAAAAAAACGGCCACGAAGTTGCGTGATATTTCGTTGTACAAGGCTGAAGCGACGAATCGGCCTTGGATGTAATCAAGCTTGGAACAAGGCTTCTGTGGCAGCGATAATCAGTTGCGACGTTCCTTGGTAGTCATTTGGAAACGTTGTGTCTTTTAGGGCTTCCAGCGCAGCCTTACTTTCTGTAATCTTTCCGTGCTTTGCGAGAATCCATGCCATTGCCAACTCTGTTTGCTTCTTGACGGACTCCTCCATCCAGTGCTGAGACGTAATCTCGAGCAGTTTGTTCTCATGGATGAGGTGCTCCAAAAGTTCATGCTTTCCAAATGCGACAAGAAGGGGGGTAACAGGTTTGAAAAAGAAAATCTCTTGGTTCACCGGCGGAGTGAAGTGTTTCCCAATCTCTTTTTCGTTCACTCCGTGTAAGAGGTAGTCCAAAACGGCAATTCGTCCTTCGAGAATCGAGAAATAAGTACCGTTCGGAATCTTATTAAAGTGTTCGATTGCCAGCTGTCGGTTGCCATTGAGGAGGGCCCGTGTTGCCAATAGGCTGTGGCCAAAACGCTGATGCTCTTCATTGGTTGATATGTTCAACATCGTCTCAACGTGATTGCCGTACGCGCCATTCAATTCCATAATGGGTACGTAGAACGACAGGGCCAAGTTGATGAAAGGGGTTTCAAGCATGAGCCTATTGATGAAGGCTTTATCCTGGAGTTCATGAAATTTGGGCGCAACGTAATGTGCAAAGACGGAAATGATGGCATAGTACTTATGCCTGCCTTTGTTGAGCGGTTCAAGCGCTTGGAATAGGCGTATGATCCGTTCTTGGTCATTTTGTTCCAGTCGAATATTGATTAGATGACCCGCCATCATGACAGCTTCCATCGAAATGTCGCGTTCGATCAGACGGTTGATATAGTATTCGTCAATCGCAATGTTGTGAACCTGAAGTCGCATCAACAACTCGACGAGGTCTTCCTCGTTTTTGAGCCGATCTAACAATTCGTCAGACGATGGATAACCAACAAAATTGGCCAGTGTATCGAGGGTGCTTTTTCGGAATTGTCCATCAAACGCTACAAGACCGAAAAAACGACGAAGGGTGTGGCTCGCCACCTTTTTGTTCGTCTTTTCAAGTATAGCTTGGGCCAATGCAACACAATCCTGCTGCGTTTGTATTGAGCGTCCCCAGGTTTTGGTGATTTCGTTTCTGCAGGTGTGAATGTTGGCTTGGGTGATATACACAGACCTTAGTCTACGAAATTGTCTCCAATCTGGCGCGGGAGTGCTCAGTAAAGTTTGTGGTCGTCAGCAAGGAGTTCACAGACGTTCGCGATTTAGCGCCGTTGAAGCCCGAATCGCAGCGCGACTTTGTACAAATCTTGCGCTTGCTCATTTGTTATGGAATAATCATTGGACCAGTGATTCAGCCACTCATCGCTCATAGGTACAGGTGATTCAGCAGCCTGAAAAGATGAGATGGTGCGCAAAAAGTCCGCCATCACTGCGTCATCGGTTTCCAGTGATTGACCTGTGACGGTTTGGACCATTGAACGCACCTGTTCGTAATTAATGCCCTTGGCTTCATAGCTTGACTGGATGTCAGCTGTTGAAGCTGGAGTGGACTGTGCTAAGGCTGCCGAGGCGCCTATTACGAGCAAAAGGAAAAGGGAAGAGATTACTTGTTTCATTTTGAATTGTTATTAACGGAATAAGGAGATGGTTCCGCTGCAGAAAGGTTGCAGTTCGGGCGTTCCATCGCAAGGATATTCAAGGATTTCCATGGTGTAGTAGTACACGCCCTCAGGCAACGTTTTACCTGCTTCATCTTTGCCAGTAAAAGCTGCTTTCAATGGTGTCATGGTGTAGATCAATTGACCCCATCGATTGAAGATGTCTACGTTGTAATTCAAACATGCGCTCACCGCGGATGGAATCAGAAATGCATCGTTGTAGTTGTCTCCGTTGGGTGTGAAAACATTAGGAACAAAGAACCCGTCTAAGTTCAAAGCGTTTTGCAGGTATACTTCCTGAGCCGCTTCATAGATGCAGCCGTATGGATCGGTCACAGAGAGCCCCATTTCAAAGCTGCCTGTTTGATCGAAGAAATACGTCGGATTGGGAAATATGGCCACCAATTCATTTGCGAGGTACCACTCGTAACCGAAAGCTTCATCGGGGTCATCGACCGTACTGATGAGTTCGAGTTCATTGCAAATCATATTAAAATCAAACGTAGGTTCAATGGGCGTTGCCAGTACGTATTCAATCAGGTCCATGTTCATGCACCCGTTGCCATCTGTAATCGTATAGCTCACTTCGTAAGTTCCGGGATCAGCGCCTTCGTGTTGCAGGGTGTTTCCGTTAAGCAGGTCCCCGGCAAGAGTTCCGCCGGTGGGAGTTGGGTTCAGTTCAATGTTTCCATCATAGAGGCAATAACTGGCTTCTGCACTGCTGGAAGGTTCGGGAAGCGGATGGACTGTGAGTTGGACGGTGATGCTGCTATCGCACCCTGCACTTGTTTCCAGTACTGCGTTGTAAGGGCCGGCGGTGGAAATGGCTGCGCCGTCGGGCATCGTGTAGATTTCGCCCGCGCAAATGGAAGCGTTGTAGGCGATGTCATACGCCGGATTGAGTGTAAGGTCGATGGTCACGCTGCTGTCACAGCCGAGGGTGGTTTGCAGGTCAAAGCTGAACACTCCAGAAGAGGTAGGTGCCGTCCCGTCGGGGAGCAGGTACGAACCATCATCACACGCATCCAACGTTACGTTCGTATCATAATTGGGTTGGAAAATTACGTTTGACGTCACCGTGCTGTCACACCCATTGGTCTCGGATGCCAAAACGACCGTGTACACGCCTTCCTCCGTAACTACCGTTCCATCGCCCAAGACTACAGGTTCTCCTTCGCATAGTGCGAGCGTGTTTTGGGTTTCAAATGGTTGAAGCATCGATACGACTGTGGTGATGGCACTGTCGCACTGTGCAAGCGTAGTTTCGAGCACCACTGGAAACGTCCCCGGTTCATTGATGACCGTTCCGTCTGGCAATGTATAAGCCTCTCCAGCGCATAGCTGCACCGGCATTTGGAAGTCATACGTAGACTGTTCGAAGAGGTTGACTGTAACGATGCTGTCGCAGCCTTCGATGGAAACGTATTCTGCGATGTAGGTTCCCTCTTCGTCTACCTCAGAACCATCGGGCAAGTTGTAGCTTCCTCCTTCGCAATAGTATTCGGTGCTTTCCACTTCCAATTGGTAAGCGACCGTCACAGTCGCTTCAGTACTGCAACCAGAATTGGTGCCAATCACTGTGTAGACTGTGGTCTCGGTGGGATTCGCAGTCTGAAACGGACCATACCCATTACCGACGAGGCTTTCATTTGGCAGCCACTGGAGTTGGAAGGCGCCCGTAGCCGAAAGCGATACCGGTTCGTTGCAGGTCGTAATGTACTCGGGATCCACGGTGATGACTGGATAGGGGACGACAGTAACCGTTACGTCGACAGTGTCGATGCATTCCTCGTTCGACGCAATGACACTGTACACGGTGGTTTCAATCGGATTGAGGAGGACGCTTGCTCCGTCAATGACCGTGAGGCCGTCGGCTTCGAGCCAGTTGTAATCATCTGCACCTGAAAGGGTCAACAAGAGCGAGTCGCCTTCACAGGTTTGAGGAGCTGTTGGTTCGACCACCAAGCCTACTCCGCCAATTGGGGTTATCACAATGGAGCCCTGACCAGAAACGTTGCCGCCCACGCACAAGAATTCTGACGGTGTTAAGCTCGATCCGCCACCGCCGCCACCACCGCCCAGCGTTCCAGAAGCGAAGCAGTCACTGCCACCGCCACCTCCACCGTAATAGCCGCCGCCACCTCCACCGCCTGGACCTACGCCATAACACGGGTCTATGGCGCCGTCGCCTCCAAAGCCGAGTCCGCCTCCATCACCGTCATTTCCCGATCCAATCCAAGGTGGACCGCCAGCGCCGCCAGAATTTTGTGTGGCTCCGTTACCGCCTTCTCCAAAGGGACTATCCCCTTCACCTCCGTCATTGCAGCCGGCATCACCTGCATCTGCATCGGTGTTTCCACCGCCCATTCCGCCACCGCCTGCCGCGACAAGAACCCGGTCAGCCAGAGCAGAACCTCCGATTCGGATGTCCGATGCACCGCCTCCGCCGCAGCCACTGTTCGCTCCTCCGGCATTGCCGCCTTCGCCCCCTCCGTTGTAGCCAGCAGAAGGACAGCCGCCTTCTCCGCCCACGCGGATTTCCAGAATTTCCCCTTCCACAACGTCAATGATGCCGGTTATGGTCGAACCATTGCCTCCGTTCGACCCACCACCTGAGGCGCCTTTTAGCTCAATTTCCAATTGCGAAACGCAGCTGGGAACAACGTAGAGCTCTACGTCGCCTGTGTACCCATATGAGATTGGAGATTGGGCGTGAGCCGTTGATAGCAATAGGGTGGCAAAAGCCAGCCAGAACGTGGATGCAGGATTCAAGTTCATCTTTGGCGGTGTGAGGTGAAGATAGTCCAAATTCGATATGCCAATCACGAGTTTACTCTTTCACCGTGCTGTGAATAGTCCAAACCACGCTGCTCTTGATCGGTGCGCACCCGCATCGGAATGATTTGGTTGACAGCAACGTAGATCGCGTAGCTAAGGGCGAAGACACCCACCACGACCCCGGTCAAGGCAATGATGTGACGAACGAAGATGGTCGCATCGCCGTGAATCAATCCCACTTCTTCGGCAAAAACACCGGTAAGTATCATACCCACCAAGCCACCGATGCCATGGCTCGCGAATACGTCCAATGTGTCGTCAATGTCAAAACGAGATTGGAACCGAATGGCCCAATTGCTGATCAGAGATGCGAGGAAGCCGATGAAAATGCTGTGGGAAATGGACACGAATCCTGCAGCTGGAGTGATGGCGACGAGCCCCACAATGGCTCCGATACAGGCACCAAGGGCGGACATTTTCCGGTTCTGGAAGCGGTCGTAAAATACCCAGGTGATCATCGCCGTTGCACTTGCCAAATTGGTGTTGGCAAAGGCCTTTACGGCGTCGGCATTGGCGCCAAGTGCAGAACCTGCGTTGAATCCAAACCACCCAAACCAGAGCAACCCAGTACCGAGAATGACAAACGGAATGTTGGCAGGTTGGTCGTCCACCTCATTGCGTTTGCCCAAAAACAATGCGCCCGCCAATGCCGCGAAACCTGCTGACATGTGTACCACCGTTCCACCAGCAAAATCCAAGACGCCCCAGTTGCGAAGCAGTCCGTCTGGGTGCCAGGTCATGTGCGCTAAAGGTGGGTAAATGATTAAGCTGAAGAGTACCATGAACAAGATGTAGGCGCGGAATCGAATGCGGCCCGCGAAACTCCCTGTGATCAAAGCGGGTGTGATGATGGCGAACTTTAGTTGGAAGAGCGCGAAGAGCAAGAAGGGAATGGTATCCGCAAAATCCCCGTTGGGGACAAGGCCTACACCTCGAAAGGCGAGGTAGGTTCGCGGATCGCCGATGATGCCACCGATAGAATTCCCAAAGCAAAGGCTGAAACCTACGACGACCCAGACCACACTAATTACCCCTAAGGCAACAAAACTCTGGAGCATAGTGGATATGACATTTTTTTTATTCACCATACCGCCGTAAAAGAAGGCGAGACCGGGCGTCATCAGCAGGACGAATGCGCTTGCAACAACCATCCAGGCTATGTCACCGGAGTCGTAAGTAGCGCTTTGAGACTGAATCGTGTCGTAATCAACACCAACGACGAGGGTTGCTGCCACCAATGCGGAAAGCAGCAGAAAATTCCATTTTCTGTTCATTTTGAGTGAAAAAACCGATAAAAAGAACGGGAAATTGCCGTATTGGAAAAGTACATCTCTCCTTCGACTTGTGAAAGTTTACCCCCAACACATTTTCCTGACGAACTGACTTTAGGCCGCAACAGCTTCTTCAGGGGTATCAAAGGCAATGCCATTGATTAAAATCCTGATTGGAAGAATGTTCGTGTCGAATGAAACGTTTTGTGCTCCATCTGCGTATCCCAAAACGTATGAATGGATCAAAGAATTCCGCTACGCTCTTCTGCCGAGCTCAGCATTTGGTGTTATGCCTTCTGGGATTGTTGTGCATGGGAGCGACCCTTGCTCAAGATTGTCTCGAGCCGTGCGAATGCCACCCGCTGAGCAGTGGTTTCGGCATCGAAGTGGCTGAAGAAGCCGGTTGTGCGCCTTTCGCGACTTCTTTGGCCCATACATTAGATCCTGCGACAACTGCAGGTTATTCGTTTTTGTGGGAGGTAACCGGAGGTAATTTCGACTGGATAGAGGGCTCCTCGCAAACATCTGAAACCCCGTCCATCCACTTCCTCGAATCCGGTGTTTATCAAATTGAACTGACTGCAACGGATACCTCAGGTCAAAATTGTTCCGGTACATCCAGTGCGGCGATGGTAGCTGTATCCGGATCACCGGAAGTCTTGATTACTGAAGTGCCCGAATTATGTGCCGGTGAGGAAGGAACGCTTCAAGTGCTCGTAAACCCAGGGAATACAGCGCTTACCGCCTTTGCCTGGGGTACAAATACGTCATGGGATACCTTGGCTTTTCCTGCTCCACTTGTCGAAGCGTTCGAAACGTCGGGGCCGAATGAAGTGGTGGCTTGGGCATCGAATGCATGCGGAGCAAACGCAGACACAGTGCAGGTAACGGTCCACCCGACTCCAGCCTTGTCGGTCAGTTCTTCACACGCTTGGTATTGCTTGGGTTCGCATGTGGATTTCGTCGCCGAGGGCGATGGCGCATTTACATGGAGCTCAAATTCGGAATTGTTGGAAGGCGGCCAGCCTGGTGACCTATCGGCGCGCTATACCGTCGGATCACAGGTGCTGGGTTCTGTTTATACAACTGTTGATCATGGGAACAAGCAGTGCGCTTCCAGTGTAGGGTTCAACGCTTATGGATTTTTCGTGCCATCCGTGTCCGTCGAGGCGGATGTCGTCGCCTGCGCGGGAGATGCTGTGGAGCTGCAGGCCAACATCACTTCATACGGTTGGGATACCTCGGTAGAATGGATTGTTGACGGGGTTTCCGCCGATACCGTATGGACACCATCAAGTTCCACATCCACTTCGACTGGTTTTGTTTGGAATGGGCAATCGCTCCCCGGCGTTCACACGGTAGAGGCAGCGGTTGTATTCGATCCTTATCCGGTGTGGCTTCCTGATTATGGATGTGCAGATACCGTTGCCCACCAAATTGAGGTTGTTCCTTTGCCGGTCATCGCAGCACCTGCTTCATGGGTCGGCTGCAATCAGCTGATTGAAGAAGACTTTCCCACGATTTCGCCTGAAGGCGGCTGGTGGTCGACCCTGGAAGGAATCGTTTTAAACGAATGGGTGCCGGGAACGTTTGGTTTGGGCGAGCACGAAGTAGTTTATACCTACGAAGACGCCCACGGATGTCAATCTTCCGACTCAGTCCTCTTTCAAGTTGAAGCACCCGTTTGGGCTTTAGCAGGAGCCGATACCATCTTGTGTGAAAGCACGGAATTGGCCGTTTTAGGGGTGACTCACGAGGATGGGTATTGGACCGGACCAGGCATTACCGATGGCACTACAGGAGTGTTGGACATTGCAGAATTAGTCCCAGGCCAACATGCATTGGTTTATCATTTAGGCGAAGGGTCGTGTGCTACATCGGATACGATGGGTTGGGAAATTCTGGAAAATCCGACCATTTTGCTTTCGACAGAAGGAAGCCATGCTTGCGATGGAGATACCGTGTGGCTGGAAGTGTTTGCAGGAGGAGGGACTGTGGCGCCAAACAGCGACTATGAGCTTGAGTGGTTCGGTCAAGTCGATTTTGGATCTTCAGGCTCGCCATTCGTAATTGCGAATGCCAGCGAACCTTTTGATGCCATTGAATTATTTGTTACCGATGACGCCGGGTGCGAAGACCATGCCATTGCTTTTGTCAATCCTATTGCGCTCCCCGAGGTCACGGTGCCTGCATTGGAACCCTTGTGTGCGCAGGACTTCTCTGTCTTTTTGCCCACACCGGATGGCGAATCAGGCGGTTGGAGTGGCCCAGGAGTGAATGAGCAGACCAACGCATTCAATCCTGCGGATGTTGGCGAAGGTCAAGTTCAATTGGTGTATGCCGTGACCGGCACCTCAGGCTGTGTGAATGCTGACACGGTATTGGTTGACATATCTGCACCGCCTGTTGTTTCGGCCGGCCCGTCGCTGAAGGTATGTGCGGATTCAACTCCGTTTGAACTGTCGGGATTCGAACCTTCCAATGGGACGTGGGAAGGTGCGGTGCAATTGGTTGAAGGGCAACCTTTGTTTGACCCCACAGATATGGGCGTAGGAATCCATATGGTAACATACGCCACAGGTGCTGCATCTTGTGCAGTGAGCGACAGCTTGGCCGTTGAGGTCACTGCTTTGCCCGTGCTGCTTGCTTCGCATGCCTCACTCGTGTGCGCTGGAGATACCGCTTTTGGTGCAGTGGCAATCGAAGGGGCATCAAGCCTTAGCTCGTATAGTTTTGTTTGGGATGCACCTGCCATGTTGGATAGCAATAATCCTTGGGAACTGAGCACAGGACCTTGGATAGCGTCTGGCTCGGTCACTGCATCGGTTCTGGTAGCGGATTCACTGGGGTGCGAAGCCACCGCTGAATTGCAATGGGAAGTGCTGGAGCTTCCTGCAATTGACCTTCCTTCTTCATGGGCAGTCTGTGCCAATGAAAACACCATTGACCTTCCCGCAGCAATGCCGGAAACGGGTACTTGGTCGGGATCTGGAGTGACATCGAGTGTCTTCAATGCATCGGCTCTTGCAACAGGCTTGCACGTTTTGACATATTCCGTCGTTGATGAAGCAGGATGTGCCAATGCAGCTGATTTGCAGACCGAGGTGGTCGCGCCAATTGATTTTGATTTAGGGCCAAAGCTCCATGCTTGTGAGAACCAAGGCTTGGCGTTTTTACCTACGCCAGTTGAGCTGGTTGGATTTTGGGAGGGGCCAGGATTAAGCGCTGAAATTTCCGACGCAGTGGATCTGAATCTCATGTTCTCTGGCACGTATGACTACATCTACACCCACACCGGCGAAGTGTGTACAGTTTCATCTGATGTCGAATTGGATATTCATGACAAGCCTACCCTCGCTGTGGTCTCATCGAATGAAGTTTGTCCTGACTCCTCGTTGGTCTTGGAAGTCGACGTGGAGGGAGAGGCCTTACCGTTAGCAATTGAATGGACAATTGACGAATCATCTGTTCCCGGTAATGCCAACTGGCTCAATGTCACGTGGCCAAACAGTGGAACGCACACCGTATGGGTAAACGCCACCGACGATTGGGGATGCAGCGCTGCCATTGATTGGAGCGTTGAAGTGCTTCAGGTGTCCCCAACCAATGCCGTCGAATCCTTGACAATCTGCAACCAAGCTATTCCGGTTGACCTTACCGAGTATGCGGGGGGGAGCGAACCAGGGATGGCCTCTTTCACGGGCTTAGGAGGTGCTGCTGCTTCCATTGATTCCCTCGATATTCTTCATCCGGAAACATTGATTCCCGGAGCCTATGAGGTGCTCTATGCGTTTTTTCCTGAAGCGGGTTGCGCTGCCCGCGATACCATCGACTTGATTGTGGGTGTCCCTTACCAAGTGCTGGCGGGTCCCGATACAGCAGCATGTGCATCCAATGCAGAGCTTGAGCTTGCTGCTGAGAACGGTTCATTGGCGGTAATCTGGTCGGCCGTTGATGCACCGGTATCCGCTGTTTTGGACGCGTCAACTGGTTTGATCGATATTCAGGTGCTAGGCTTGGGCGCGCACAGTATGGCTGTCGAGGCCGGTCAGGGCTCTTGCGCCACCCAGGACACATTGGTTGTGGAAGTTGTCCCTGCACCTGAATTGGATTTCTCAACTACCGCTTCATCCGCTTGTGTGGCTTCAGAACTACTGTTGACGGTTGACGCCTTCAATGCGGATGCGGTGGAATGGAATTGGGCGGATCAATCGGTTTCGTCTGATTCGATGCTTTTCGAACCGGCCGAGGCCGGGACGGTNGAATTNGANGTNTTCGCCTACGATGNNGAATCGGGATGNGGTTCNAGCGCNCCNTGGCCNGTNATGGTATACGCAGCCCCTGAATTTGATGTGTTCTCGGATGTNGATGCNGGATGCAGCCCGTTGCAGGTCGTGTTCTCNGCCGANGGCATCGCNGGTTCATCGGANTGGAATTGGGTCTTGNATGGCGCNGAAGCGGGCGCNGAAGCAACCTTGNAAGTNGCTTTCGAAACCGNGGANACATTGNATNCCTCGGTTGTNGGGGTGAGCTTGGTGGATGCCAACGGTTGCGCNGGATTTGCNAGCAAAGAAATNGACGTNTGGCCNCAGCCNAATNCNGCAATTTCCCTTNCGGATGANGCGGTATGCGGATTCCCNNCCGATGTTGANGTTTCANCTGCAGCNAATGCAACNGACGAAGTCCAATGGAACGTCAATGGCGAATGGGTNGCGACNGGNGATACGGCTTCGATTCCGCTCCTNAGCTTAGGCTGGCATGCGGTTGAGGNGGTNNTGACGAANGCNTGGGGATGCTNCCAGGTGGCGGTGGACTCCATCGAGGCCTTGCCGCTTCCCTCCGCTGCCTTGANTGCGGAACCCATGATGGGGTGTGGACCGCTGGAAGTGCAATTAAATGCGGATTATGGCGAAGTTGAATCAACCCTAAGTCTGTGGCAGTCGGGTGTGGAGTCGCCGTTGCCTGTCCTCGATTCCGTCTTAATGTTGAACCAACCGGGTGCGTATCAATTGATGCTGCATGTTATGGATGAACGCGGATGCGAAAACACCATCGAGCTTACGGATAGCATCACTGTATTCCCGAGTCCCTATGTTGACTTCGAAGCCAACCCGTACGCGGGAANATTTGAGAACCCCGATCCGCTGAACAGCTCATGGTCTTTCGTAAACCTTTCCGACGCAGGTGAAGCCCTCTGGGACTTTGGCGACGGCACNCTCTCAACCANTTGGGACGGCACGNACACNTANGACCAACCGGGGACCTATGCCGTTCANGTCCTNGTGGTCAATGCNTTCGGTTGCGAGGGCGAGGCCATGNTNGANATCGAAGTTGAAGAGAANCTNCAGGTNTTTGTTCCCAATGCCTTCACCCCGCCCACCAACGGCTATTCAGACGGCGTCAACGACGGNTGGCGCCCTGAAATTTCAGCCCCTGAATTGGTAGACAGCTACTGGTTGCGCGTGTTCAACCGGTACGGTCAACTCATTTGGGAATCTCACGATCTGGAGGAATACTGGATTGGCCAAGCAGGACAGGAAAGTGCGCATTTCGGCATGAACGACGCCTACACCTGGGTCTTGCGTGTGGAATCCCNTGCGCAACGTCCTGCGCAGCTGGAGTGGCGCGGCCACGTGACCCTCATTCGGTGACGACGAAGCGAACGACACGACCGCCATCAATGCGCGCCATATAGGTGCCTGAGGGCCATCCTGCCACCTCGAGAACCCCGTTTTCGAATCGCACTGCAGTAAGCTGCACTCCATGGGCATTCCACACTTCAATCCGCTGGGCCTTGTCCCACACGATTTGATNCCGTGTTGGGTTTGGGTATCCAATTGAAAAGCTTTCGCCCAAGACATCCAAACCAAGCGCGGCATCTCTTACGTGGATTGACTCAACGGATTCGAGGGTTTCATCTACCATGCTCCAAAATTCACAGGGGAGTGACCCGTCCCAGCCGGGCTCNGGGTCTATCAATACTGTAAAGCGCTCGCCCGGATAAATTTCCAACGCATCTGGCTGGAAAGGTGTCGGAAGGGGACGCCCGTCGCTCATATAACACGTGGCGTTTAACTCCGGTGGGAATTGGCAAACGACACGGCTGTAGGCCACGGATCCTAAACGGAGGGCCAGCGGTTGGCCCGGCTCAAAGTGCACGATGCGCTGAGGAGCTTGGAGTTGGCTGCCCGATTCGCCGTTGATCATGAAAACGTCGGGTCGGATTTCATGGAAAGGGTAGGAGCCAACGGGGTCCATATTNGTAGCCACTTCCAAATCACTGAGCAGCAACGGGACATCCTCCGCATAGGAGGGCCCGCCTTCATATAAGGTGAAGTCCGGGCGAGTAACCAACACCATGCCGTACATGCCCATGGTAAGGTGTAAAGTGGTCGTAACGTGGCAATGGTAGAGGAACGTCCCGGGATGATCGGCATCGAATGAATAGGTTGCATCGTTGCCCGTTGTCACCAAGAAACTCGTCCCGGGCGTGCCATCATTTGCCTGGTCGACATCAAGTCCATGCAAGTGAATGGTGTGGCTCTCGGGGCTCGGGTTCGTGAAATTCAGTTGTACCGACTCGCCTTCTGTGTAGGTGAGCAAAGGGGCTGGAAGCGTAATGAAACCATCGGCCACCCACCCATACCCCCAAATTGGAACCGGCGTACCATCAGGGAGGTAGGTATTCCCCTGCATTCCGGAGAACAGTTGTGGGGGCTGTAGTTGGGCTTGAATGCAGGTCACAACCAAGGCCATACTGATGAGTATCACAGTACCTAAAAAGTGCTGAATGGAGCTCATGGGTTCACGATGATTTGCGTCAGCATGCCCCCAGGGTAAAAGCCTGCATTGGTTACTGCGATGAGGTTGTGGTCGTGCACCGGGTAGGTGCCTAATTGGTTGGCAACTAATTGAAGGGTCATACCTTCTCCTGTTTTCACTGGTACAGTGTCTTTCGACCAGCCGATGCGGCTAGGTTGCAGATTGCTTGTGAGGACCTCCACATGAAACCCGTGGAAATGCAGCACATGGTCCATCTTTCCGTGGTTCGCCACTGCGATCCAACACGTATCGCCAAGTGCGACATCTATCAAGGCGTTGGGGTCTTCCAAGGTCGTCGGGTACACCTGTTCATTGATGGAGAAGTAGTTCGGTACGTAGGGTGCGCTCGGATCGGGCTCCGTGCCGTTGTTCCAGGCCGCCATCTGATCGGTTTCCCAGTCGCACAGGTTCCAATGAAACAGATCTAAGTTCGCATCCGTTTGTAATCCCACTTGCAACATGCTGTGAGCGCCCAACCCATTACCTTCTCCGTCAATTAAGCCGAGGCGGTAGGTCCCCATGGGCAAAGCGGGCAATTCGACCACAGCCGTTTCTCCAGGTCCAATGGTGACTCCTTCGTTCACACCAATGAGCAGCGACCATTGGTGGCTTGTGGAGTCAGCATTGACGATAACGAGGTTGCTGGCAACACCTTCATCTCGCTCCACTATGGCGTTTTGTTCTGACCAATTGGAGGTGGCGTTCAGTCTCAGCACTTCAGTCGCTTCGGGGATTTGTTCCCAGGTTCCGCGCAAAATGAACAATGAATCCTGTCCGAACGCAAGAACCGATATTAGCGTAATACCAGCCGTTCCGATGATTTTCATCATTTGACGTATCCTATTTGTCATAACGTAAAGATAAACTAGAAAACGAACCCACAGGTTAACCGATGCCTGAGATGATGAACGACAGGCGTAGTTTTGCTGCAGATGAAAAAGAAAGCTTGGCTCGAGATGATGGACGCCGGCGTCCGAGACGTCTTGAGCCGCCTGCAAGCGGATATGGTGACGCTTCACGAAAGCAGGCAAGCGGACACCAAAAGTTCGGCAGGGGACAAACACGAAACGGCGCGCGCCATGGTTGACCAGGAGCTGCAGCAACTGAATCAGCAGCGGGAAAAGGCATTGCGGAACCAGTCGGAGTTGCAGCAACTGACGGATGCGCCTTGCGAGGTCGCCGCGCGCGGTGCAGCAGTCGAAACGGAGCGCATCATTTACTTCATCTCCATTTCATTTGGCAAATTGCCCGTGGAGGGTACCAAGCCGGTCTACGCCCTTTCGCCTGTATCCCCGGCTGCTCAAGCGATGCTTGGGAAGCGAGCCCAGGAGGCCTTTGAGATCAACGGCACGAAGCACGTCATTCTGGCGGTTTATTGAAACTGAGAAAAATGCTCGAGGATCAGCGCGTCCTGAGCTGCCATGGGAGCACCGGTGGAATGAAATCTTACGGTCTTTGGTTCATTTGGGAAGAGTACAAACCCGTTGTCATCGAATTGCACGCCTTCCAACTGAAGCCGCACACCCAGTGCGATTTGATCTGATGTCAGCACCAAGGAGCTGCCTTTCCAGACGATGGAAATGGTAGCGTCGGGCCAGTCTACTTCGGCGGGCTTGTTGTGCAGGTGCGTTCCCTCGTCGAGAACGTTTCCCGCACCATCGCTCCAGGTCCAGCGCAGGATGTCTTTTGAAGTCTGAAAGGCGGCGTCCAGTTCAAGGACATAGTGGGAAAAGGCGGCCACATCAACCGTAAAATTTGCGGCATGCAACGTGTCACCCTGGGTGCTGATCAATGCTACCTGAAGTGCAGTGGAGTCCAATGCTTGTGGTCCATCGTTGAAGGCGAATAACGTTTCTGTGACGCCGACGTGAGCCCGTTGAACGCACCGGGGTTTGTTGGCTTGCTGCACGGCATAATGCGCCAGTTTCCAACGTCCGTAATAATCCACCGTTGACCATGACACGGTTGGCCAGACATCGCTGAGCTGCCAATACAGGGATCCGGCATAGCGTCCGTTGCTCGTGCGGTGCCGCTCGAGCGCTTCCCGCAGCCCAAGGGCTTGAGTGAACTGGGTAAGGTAAATCCACCGTTCCAAGGGGGTGTGCTCGGGGTCTGCTGCCAACGGATCGGTTGCATAACGTCGGGCGTAGATGCGCATCATTCCCCAACCGTCCAAGCCGGGCTGTAACCACTCCATTTTCGAACGCTGTCGGAATTGCAAGGCTTCGTCTTTGAAGTTGCGAATGCCCACCTTCGAAAGAGTTGACGCATCGGGCAAACTCTGCAATCCATATTCACTAGCAAATCGTCCGTCATGTGCCGAGAAATAGTCGAAATCCAGCGTATCGAACCATACGCGCCAAGCATGTTCATCGCCGGAATCCGGCGCATAATCAGCCATTGGATCTCGGGAAGGCGAGGAGGGCCAATAAAAGGAGTTGGATTCGCTCGATACGACCGAAGGAAGCGCTTCGTCGAACACGGCTGCATAGGCTCGCTCGGTTGCCACGGAATCAGCGCCGTGCAGGTCAAAGGCATTGGGCCACCCCCAGCTGTCCCAGGCCTTCTGGGATTCGTTATTGCCGCACCACAAGGCGAGTGAAGGTCGGTGGCGCAGGCGCTTGACTTGGTGCGTCGCCTCGGCGGTAACGTTGGCGAGGTAGGCCGAGTCGCCGGGCACCATGGCGCAAGCGAACATAAAATCCTGCCACACCAGCAGTCCGGTGGAATCGCAGAAATCGTAAAACTGCTCGCTGGGGTAGGAGGCTCCGCCCCAGACCCTCACCATGTTCATGTTGGCATCGATCGCACTTTGGAGCCGGGATAATTCGACTTCGCTTCCACGCACCGGAAAGAAGTCCGCCGGGATCACATTCGCTCCGCGGGCTTGAACACGGACCCCATTAACGTGGCAAGTAAATGACTGGCCCCAAGCGTCGGGCTCGCGAACCCATTCGACGGTTCGAAGTCCGAAGGTCCAGTCAAGCGCATCAAGGGCGGGGGACTCTGGCGTCCAGGTCAACGTGTAGAGCGGTTGATTGCCCATTCCATTTGGCCACCACAAGTCGGGCTTCGCTACGTTGCATGAACCGCCAATTGAGTCCGTTTGGATCAGCTCGTGTCTCCCGTTGGGGTGGGTCAAGGTCCACGTTCCTGCGGGCCATTCATTCTCGTGCTCAAACGTGATCCGGGCCGTTCCGTCCGCTGCAATTGCGGTTTGAATTCGGTTAGATGATGCCAGTGGTTGCTTAGCGTGTACAATGGAAACCGGACCCGAAATACCTGCAGAAACCAACCGCGGCCCCCAATCCCAGCCGAAATGGTAATACGGTTTGCGCGTCACGCTGCTGGTTTGCTCGCCTATGGGTTTCATTTCGTTGCTCACAGGAACGAGACGCGGCAGTTCATCCAAAATGGTTTGGCCGCGCTTCACGGGCGAATGCAAGGTTACCTGGATGTTCCAGACGTTCACAGCCTTCGGCAATGTGACTTCGTGGGCGCGGTGGGCATTATCCGTTTCGAGCAGCAGCGAATCATTGACAACAATACTCGCGTAGGTGTCCAATCCTTCAAAACGCAGCACGGATTCCGCAGCGTGACCGGAAGCCAAAACGCGTGTTCGGTACACCCAATTTCCCCGTTCTATCCACCGCAGTGAATCCTCATTGGTTCCGAAGTATGGATCTGGAATTTGAGCGTGTTTCAGCAGGTCAGTCGCGGCATTGCCGGGTACGTTGACGGGCAACCATTCATTCGTTGTCGGGAAGAACAGTTCCCACCTGTTAATGCCAACAGCAGAAGGCGGTGACGCTCTTTCGCAACTGCACAACGAGAAAAAGGCTAACGCAACGGTAAACCAAAATCCGCCGATGGCCAAGGGCTCGATGGGAGGTTTGTGTTGCAAAGGTGCCATGGTGCAGTCGTGCAATTGTGCGGTGGTGCAACGGTGCAGCGGTGCAGTGTTGCAATG